>NZ_RCOA01000027.1:0-12267 GCF_004307585.1 Pseudomonas sp. Sample_20
GAGGTGGGATCGGTTTCGGGTGGGTTGGGTGTTGGTTTGATCATGGTGAAGCTCCTTTGAAATGGAGCCGCGACAACCTGTCGCTAAACAGGAGGGTGGCGGCTGTACGCGGCTTAGCGAACCGGTCAAAGGCACCCGGTAGATATAAGCATCCCCTTTATTTCAGGTTATCCAGCCTCCGGTTCATCGCTTGATACTCATAAATGCGAGCACTTTGTCGCCTAGACTTCCATCAGGCGCAGATTAGTCAGGAAATAGTCATTGCCAGCCCCTGTAGCGATGGCGTTCACAAACTCAAAGATCATTTGACTTGACTGCGCTTCGAAATTGCCAGAGTAGCGTGTCCAGCTAAGATTCGGTGGGGTGAATGTGCTGATAATTGTCCCGTAATTAGATCTGAATGTTAATTGTGCTGCCGGCTGCCAGGTTCCATTAGTCGCCAAAAGAGAGAATTCATAGGTTTGACCTATCACAAGATTGCTGTAGACCTTGCGCAATACTACCCCTGCTGAGCTATTTGTATAAGTGCTGTTCGTCAAAGAGGTATATCCGAGAAATGTACTATAGCTCCAGTCTCTCTGATCAATGATTGCCGGCCCATTTTCCCATCCGTTTCGCTGCAGATTGGCAAAGTTTGTGAAGTCATTGAGACGTTCCGGTGCCTGAACCAAATAACTCCTAGGTGGAAATCGCGTGGCATTCACAAGGGTGGGTTCACCAGCGAAATTGACAATGAAAGTTATGTGCAAAGTTGTTCTGTTTCCCAGTGATTTCAATAATATTAACGGTACGGCTCGAGCAAAGCCGGGAGGTGAGGTGTTAAGTTCTGCTTGGGGGGCATAAAGCTCAACTTTTTTGCCGCTCCTGTCAAACCCTTCGAAATGCAACCATAGCCGCTCCTTGGGGGTGTGTGGCCAAGCTGCCACTGTCGTTTGATCAGCAATTTGAATTTGAGTGATGTTCAGAGAGCTACTGTTATTTCCTGCAAGAATGGGCGTCGGCAAGCGTGTGTCACCATCCGTGATTTTCATAACTTCAAACGTGGCCGCTAGTGATTCGCCGGCCACAACTCCGCTACGAATCAAATCCCACCGAAACTCAATCGCCTTGCCATGCCATGCCGCCAGAAACGCAGCGCTCAATGAAATCTCTGCAATCCCACCAACAAAATCCACCACCGGAAACGGTGGCGCACCGGCCGGCGCGTTTACCTGGACGAATTGGGCTTTATCGTCTTTCTCTGCTGCGAAACCTGTTATCTGAAGCTTCACTCCATCCGGATTTGCCAAAACGTCAATCGGCACAGTGGGCGGGGTCAAGGTTGGGGGTGGCAGGACAAGTTGCAGGCCAATGACGGTATACACCTGATACGGAAACTGCGTGGCGCTGGCGAAGTCATTGCTCTTGTCCTCCGATACCCAGAATTCCAGTTTCAACAGCGATCCTTCTTTCAATTCTTTCAGAAAAGCTATGAGCAGCGCTTTATCCCAGAACCCCTGACTAACCCAGGTCGCATTCACCTTGTGGGTGTCACCATTCCAGAATTGCAGGACGTGCGCCGAGCCGTCGGGTTTCAGGCCAGTGACCTTCAGCCACACCTGCTGTCCGACCTGGATTCCCGTCCAGTTGCGTGCTCGTAGCGTGGCGTCTTGGCCCCTCAGTGCGGCCACGTCGAGCATGCCGTCCACGGCCTCAGCGATTATCGGCGAGTTGTACACCTTCTGATTGGCGGTGATAGTGATCGGGGTCTTCGCCGACTCATTGTTGTTGGTCAATTGATCGCGCACCGTGGCGAAGACCGAATGGGTGCCGTCGCCTATCAACTGCAATTCTGCAGCCGTCAGGGTGTGGTTGATCGGGCTTGTGGGGTTGGGAAATGTGATGCTCCAGGTGCCTATGGTGAGCGTCACCGTGTCGTGAGGCCGTGGGTAACCGACGGTGATCGTGATGACTGCCGTCTGCTCGGGTACGACGCTGGCTGGATGGCTGACGGTGACGGTAGGCGCCGGGTTGTTGTAGAGCAGCTTGAGTGTGGGTGAATCTGCGTTGTTGCCGCCGACTCGGGTCACTCTGTAGCGGACATCGTTGACACCGTTTGTGAACCAGCTCGCCGGCACGTGCAAAAGAATGCGTTCCTGCTCCTCACCGGGATAGATGGTTTTGCTGATGCCGGTGCTGACTCCGTTGACAAAAATAGTCACGACGTCATAAGCCGCCATGACCCAGTTCCGCAAGCCTGTTATGGGGTCGATGACAAGTTCTACGCCAGAAGGGATGAATGCCGAGAGAGGAAGGCCGCCATCAGCAGTACCTGCAGGCAGCACCGGTGTTATCCATTGCGGTGGGTACACGGGATACAAGGCCAGGGCTGCGTTGGCTTCGAGTGAATTGACTTGAACGCTCATTCTGTTCTCCAGGAACAATGGCAGGCAAGGTTCATCACAACGCAGAACGAGGCGTCCGTCACCTGTCAGATCTGACAGGTGGGGACGGTTTTCCGACCAATGGTATCGCTGAAGAGGTGGGCGCTCCTGTGCCGCAGAGAGGCCGAGCTCGCGCAAGCTGCACCCCAGGATCTTCAGCCGCTGCAAGGTTTGCACCCAAGAGGATCAAAATGTGGGAGCGAGCTTGCTCGCGAAAAGGCCGGCACTCTCACCCGAATCACTCAGCCGAACCGCATCATCCTGGCAACTCCAGATTGTCCAGCACCCGATTCACCGCCAATTCCCCGAGCATGATCAGTTGCGCGATGCCCATCAGCGTTCGGCGCTGGGATGGTTTCACCAGTCCGGCAAATTCCTGGGCGATGGTTTTAGCCGAGGCGAGGGTTTCGCAGGCGTTGGCCAGCAGGTCTTCGTTTTTGGTGTCGGCGGTGACGGCGTACATGGCGCGGGGGCTGAACGGCGGTGGGGTTGAGCCGGGTGGGCAGAGGTAGTGGTCGAGGGCGCGGTCGGCGGCTTGGTGAAGTTTTTTTGAGTCGAGGGATTCGTAGGGGGAGGTGGGGTCGGATTCGGGCGGGTTGGGTGTTGGTTTGATCATGGTAAAGCTCCTTGAGAGATGGAGCCGTCAGCCTTCGCTGCTAAACGAAGAGGGTGGCGGCTTTACGCGGGTTAGCAGACCAGGCTCAAGGATCCCGGCGCACCGAAGTGCCCCACGCAAGCCGCCATTAAGAGAGGCGGAGCCAGCGTGCCTTGAAAATTTGCCGGGCTGCTAAACCCGATCACTGAACATTCAGCGACCGGACCACGATAGAACTCGACCCCAAAGCGCACAAGCCGGCGGATTCTGGCTTGGCTGTAGGCAATGACGCAAGGATTTGTAGCCTTGAGACCGTGTCTGCAGGTGTCTTTTAAACAGCTTCGTTTAAATCGAAAAAAATGCGCCGCATTCGATGGCCTCTTCGCGAGCAGGCTCGCTCCCACAGGGGCCGTATTCCAAATGTCCGATTGGGAATGCATTTCAAACTGTGGGAGCGAGCCTGCTCGCGAAGGGGTCAGCCCAATCAGCCGATAATTCCAAGTAAAACCGCTCTATTTCATTCCCCGGCAAAAGTTGGAAAGCTTCTTGCAATAGCCGCCCTGCGCCCGTTCGGGGCGTCAAAAGTTTGCTTTAAAGGAACGGGGAAAACCGGTGGATCGCACTCAGTTATTCAATACAGCACGCACCAACGTTGCCGACCTCAGTCGAGGCAATCTGGGCGTGCCGTTGTTGCTGCTGGTCATGCTGGCGATGATGATGTTGCCGGTACCGCCGTTCCTGCTCGACGTCTTCTTTACCTTCAACATTGCCCTGTCCATCGTCGTCCTGCTGGTCTGCGTGTATGCGCTGCGGCCGCTGGATTTCGCCGTGTTCCCGACCATTCTGCTGGTGGCGACGCTGCTGCGCCTGGCGCTGAACGTGGCCTCGACGCGGGTGGTGATGCTCCACGGTCAGGACGGCCACGCCGCCGCCGGTAAGGTGATTCAGGCCTTCGGTGAGGTGGTGATCGGCGGTAACTACGTGGTCGGTATCGTGGTCTTCGCGATTCTGATGATCATCAACTTCGTCGTGGTGACCAAGGGTGCCGGGCGGATTTCCGAGGTGAGCGCGCGTTTCACCCTCGATGCGATGCCCGGCAAACAAATGGCGATCGACGCCGACCTCAACGCCGGCCTGATCGACCAGAACCAAGCCAAGTCGCGCCGTCAGGAAGTCGCCCAGGAGGCGGAGTTCTACGGTTCGATGGACGGTGCCAGCAAGTTCGTCCGTGGTGACGCGATCGCCGGCCTGCTGATTCTGTTCATCAACCTCATTGGCGGCATGGCGGTTGGTATCTTCCAGCACGGCATGAGCTTCGGCGATGCGGGCAAGGTTTACGCCTTGCTGACCATCGGTGACGGTTTAGTGGCGCAATTGCCATCACTGTTGTTATCTACAGCAGCGGCGATCATGGTGACCCGTGCTTCCGGCTCGGAAGACATGGGCAAGCAGATCAACCGCCAGATGTTCGCCTCGCCGAAAGCGCTGGCCGTGGCCGCTGGTTTGATGGCGGTAATGGGCCTGGTGCCCGGCATGCCGCACTTCTCGTTCCTGAGCATGGCGGCGCTGGCTGCGGGCGGTGCGTACCTGTTCTGGAAGAAGCAGAACGTCGCCAAGGTCGTGGCGCTGGAAGAGGTCAAGCGTCAGCAGGAACTGCTGCCGTCGCCGGCCCGCGCCATGGAAACCAAAGAACTGGGCTGGGACGACGTGACGCCGATCGACATGATTGGCCTGGAAGTCGGCTATCGCCTGATTCCGCTGGTGGACCGCAATCAGGGTGGACAATTGCTCGCGCGGATCAAGGGCGTGCGCAAGAAGCTCTCGCAGGATCTGGGCTTCCTCATGCCGACCGTGCACATCCGCGACAACCTCGATCTGGCGCCAAGCGCCTATCGCCTGACCCTGATGGGTGTGATCCTCGCCGAAGCCGAGATCTACCCGGATCGCGAACTGGCGATCAACCCGGGTCAGGTGTACGGCTCGCTCAACGGAATCAACGCCAAAGATCCGGCTTTCGGCCTGGAGGCGGTGTGGATCGAAATCAGCCAGCGCGCCCAGGCGCAATCGCTCGGCTACACCGTGGTCGATGCGAGCACCGTGGTCGCCACCCACTTGAACCAGATTCTGTACAAGCACTCCAGTGAGCTGATCGGCCACGAGGAAGTGCAGCAACTCATGCAATTGCTGGCCAAGAGCTCGCCGAAACTGGCGGAAGAGCTGGTGCCGGGCGTGGTTTCGCTATCGCAGTTGCTCAAGGTCCTGCAAGCGCTGCTCGCCGAGCACGTGCCGGTGCGCGACATTCGCAGCATCGCCGAGGCGATCGCGAACAACGCTGCCAAGAGTCAAGATACCGCCGCGCTGGTCGCCGCTGTGCGGGTCGGCGTATCCCGTGCAATCGTCCAAAGCATTGTAGGCACTGAGTCCGAGCTGCCTGTAATCACATTGGAACCAAGGTTGGAACAGATATTGCTCAATAGTCTGCAGAAGGCAGGACAAGGCTCGGAAGAGGGCGTTCTGCTGGAGCCGAGCATGGCCGAGAAGCTGCAGCGTTCGTTGATCGAAGCGGCCCAGCGTCAGGAAATGCAAGGCCAACCGGTGATCCTGCTGGTAGCCGGCCCGATTCGCGCGATGCTCTCGCGCTTCGGCCGCCTCGCAGTGCCAGGCCTGCATGTGCTGGCCTACCAGGAAGTACCGGACAACAAGCAAGTGACCATCGTTGCGACAGTAGGGCCCAACGGCTGAGGTAGTGGTTTATGCAAGTTAAGCGTTTTTTCGCCGCCGATATGCGTCAGGCCATGAAGCTGGTTCGCGATGAGCTGGGCGCTGATGCCGCCATCATCGGCAACCGCCGCATTGCCGGCGGCGTCGAGTTGACGGCGGCTCTGGATTACAAACTGTCGGCGCTGGCGCCACGGGTTCCGAACATGGAACTCGAAGACGAGCTGCGCAAGACCCAGTCGCGCATCGTCACCGCCCAGGCCGAGCTGAGCCTGCGTGGCGAAGCCGACGGCAACACCAATCAGCAGTTGTTTGCCGGGCTGCCATTGACCGCAGGCCTGCCGCTGACTGCTGCCGAACCGCTGAGAGAGCCGACCTACGCCGCACCGACGCGCCCGGCCGCAGCGCCTGCGCAGGCCTCGGCGGGCGTCGATCCGCGTGCGCTGGATTCGATGCGTTTTGAATTGAACAGCCTGCGCGAGCTGATGGAAGTGCAGCTCGGCACCCTGGCCTGGAATCAGCTGCAAGGCAGCCGTCCGGCTCAGGCCAATCTGTATCGCCGTCTGCAGCGCATCGGCCTGTCCGGCCCGCTGTCGCGCGATCTGCTGGCGATGATCACCGATATCGAAGAACCCCGTCAGGCCTGGCGCATGCTGCTGGCGCACCTGGCGCGGATGATTGCCGTACCGGAAGTCGAGCCGCTGGAAGAGGGCGGTGTGATTGCCATGGTCGGCCCCGCCGGCATGGGCAAGACCACCACGCTGGCCAAGCTCGCCGCGCGTTACGTGCTCAAGTACGGCGCGCAGAACGTTGCACTGGTGAGCATGGACAGCTTCCGCATCGGCGCGCAGGAACAACTGAAAACCCTCGGACGCATTCTCAACGTGCCGGTGACGCACGTCGATCCGGGCCAGTCGCTGGTGCAGGCATTGGATCCACTGCTACGCAAACGCGTGGTTTTGATCGATACTGCCGGCCTGCAAGCCAGTGATCCGGCGTTGCGCATGCAGCTTGAGAGCCTGGCCGGGCGTGGCATTCGCTCAAAAAATTATCTGGTCCTGGCAACCACCAGCCAGAAACAGGTTCTAACCGCCGCTTATCACAGTTACAAGCGTTGCGGGCTGGCCGGCTGCATCCTGACTAAACTGGATGAAACGGCCAGTCTCGGCGAAGTGTTGAGCCTGGCGATCAGTCATGAATTGCCGGTCGCGTACCTGACCGATGGCCCACGGATTCCGGATGATCTGCATCTGCCGCGTCGTCATCAATTGGTCAGCCGCGCCGTCAGCGTGCAAATGCAGGAAGAACCCAGCGAAGAAGCCATGGCTGACATGTTCGCTGATATCTATCACAGCCCGACCAAGCAGGTTGGCTGAGGTAATCATGAACAGTTTTTGTACCTACATCGATGGTCTGCCACGCATTGTTCCGATCAGGAACGCGCAGCCAGTAATGTGGCCTCCGTCTATGCAAGACAAGGTAAAGAAATAACATGGGCAGCATGCATCCCGTACAGGTGATCGCGGTGACCGGCGGCAAAGGTGGCGTCGGCAAGACTAACGTGTCAGTGAACTTGTCGCTGGCGCTGGCAGAGCTTGGCCGTCGGGTCATGCTGCTGGACGCCGACCTGGGCCTGGCGAACGTCGACGTTCTGCTGGGGCTGACACCCAAGCGCACACTGGCCGACGTTATCGAAGGCCGTTGCGAACTGCGCGACGTGCTGTTGCAAGGCCCGGGCGGGATTCGCATCGTGCCGGCGGCCTCCGGCACGCAGAGCATGGTGCACCTGAGCCCGGCGCAACACGCCGGCCTGATCCAAGCGTTCAGCGACATCGGCGACAATCTCGACGTGCTGGTGATCGACACCGCTGCGGGTATTGGTGACTCGGTAGTCAGTTTCGTTCGTGCCGCCCAGGAAGTGTTGCTGGTGGTCTGCGACGAGCCGACTTCGATCACCGATGCTTACGCGCTGATCAAGTTGCTCAACCGCGACTACGGCATGAACCGCTTCCGCGTACTGGCCAACATGGCGCAGAGCCCGCAGGAAGGGCGCAACCTGTTCGCCAAGTTGACCAAGGTCACGGATCGCTTCCTTGACGTCGCCCTACAATACGTCGGCGCCGTGCCGTACGACGAAAGCGTGCGCAAAGCGGTGCAGAAGCAGCGCGCCGTCTACGAAGCCTTTCCCCGTTCCAAGTGCGCGCTGGCCTTCAAGGCCATCGCCCAGAAGGTCGACACCTGGCCGCTGCCGGCCAACCCGCGCGGGCATCTGGAATTTTTCGTCGAGCGTCTCGTGCAGCAAACCGCAGGGCCTGTGATATGACCGCCAGTGGCATGAATCTTTACAAAAAGTCGGCGCGTGACGCGCAATACGAATTGATCGAGCGCTACGCGCCACTGGTCAAGCGCATTGCCTATCACTTGCTGGCGCGCCTGCCGGCCAGCGTGCAGGTCGAAGACCTGATCCAGGCCGGGATGATCGGTTTGCTCGAAGTCTCGACCAAATACGACGCCAGCAAAGGCGCCAGTTTCGAAACGTACGCGGGCATTCGAATCCGCGGCGCGATGCTCGATGAAGTGCGCAAAGGGGATTGGGCGCCACGCTCGGTTCACCGTAATACCAGGATGGTCAGCGACGCGATTCGCTCGATTGAAGCTAAAACCGGCCGTGACGCTAAAGATCACGAGGTTGCGGCCGAACTCCAATTGAGTCTCGACGATTACTACGGGATTCTGAATGACACCTTGGGCAGTCGCCTGTTCAGTTTCGACGACCTGTTGCAGGACGGCGAACACGAAGGGCTGCACGAGGATGGCGCGAGTGCTCATATGGAGCCGTCACGCGATCTGGAAGATGAACGCTTCCAGGCGGCGCTGGCGGACGCGATTGCCAATTTGCCGGAGCGTGAGCGACTGGTGTTGGCGCTGTACTACGACGAAGAGCTGAACCTCAAGGAAATCGGTGAAGTCCTTGGCGTCAGTGAATCGCGGGTCAGCCAGTTACACAGCCAGTGCGCGGCCCGTCTGCGGGGGCGTTTGGGGGAGTGGCGAGCGCGCTGAAGGCAGTGTGGGGACACTGCGAAACGAGGCTGGTGCGGTGATGAACGGCGCCGGTCTCGATCCGTTGTGCTCCAGACAAACTTTAAGTGCTGCGCCGATTGATTGAAGTGGCGCGTCCAGGTGCTGGGCGCGTTTAAGACTGCTTGGAGGTCGAATTGAACAAAGACATGAAAATCCTCATCGTTGATGACTTCTCAACGATGCGGCGGATCATCAAGAACCTGCTGCGCGATCTTGGGTTCACCAACACCGTCGAGGCCGACGATGGCACCACTGCCATTCCGGTACTCAACAGCGGCAGCATCGACTTTCTGGTAACGGACTGGAACATGCCGGGCATGACCGGTATCGACCTGCTGCGTCACGTGCGCGCTGATGAAAAACTCAAGCACCTCCCGGTGTTGATGGTGACTGCTGAAGCCAAGCGCGAGCAGATCATCGAGGCCGCTCAGGCCGGTGTGAACGGTTACGTAGTCAAACCTTTCACGGCTCAAGCGTTGAAAGACAAAATCGAGAAGATTTTCGAACGCATCGGCTGATGAATGCGCGGGGGAGCTATGGAGCATAACGAATCATCACAGGGCGATTTCGAATCGACCCTGAAAAAACACGCGGTCGAACTGGTCGAGAGCCTTGAAAAAGGCAAGTTCGGCGACGCGGTGCAACTGATCCATGAGCTCAATCAGACCCGTGACCGCGGCCTGTATCAGGAAGTGGGCAAGCTCACACGTGAACTGCACAGTGCGATCGTCAATTTCCAGATCGATCCGCACATGCCGCAGGCCGAGGAAGTGTCGCAAATCACCGACGCCACCGAACGCCTGGGCTATGTGGTCAAGCTGACGGAAGCCGCGGCCAACCGCACCATGGATCTGGTGGAAAGCGCCACGCCGGTGGTCAACAGTCTCGCTGATGAAGCGCAGACGTTGAGCGCCGATTGGGGCCGCTTCATGCGTCGCGAGGTCGGGGCTGAAGAGTTCCGCGAACTGGCGCGCCGGGTCGACGGTTTTCTGTCACGCAGCAGCACGGACAACCGTGCGGTGTCGAGCAACCTCAACGACATCCTGCTCGCTCAGGATTACCAGGACCTCACAGGTCAAGTGATCAAGCGTGTGACCCAACTGGTCACCGAAGTCGAAAGCAATCTGCTCAAACTCGTGCTCATGGCCAGTCAGGTCGACCGCTTTGCGGGCATCGAACATGACCGCGCCGCAATGCTTGCTGAAAAAGATCCACAAAAACATCTCTCGCAGGGTGAAGGTCCGCAGATTCATGCCGATAAACGAGAAGACGTTGTGTCCGGTCAGGACGATGTGGACGATTTGTTATCCAGCCTTGGATTCTAGAGTTTCGGAATTCGGGTTTTTTGGGTTTTTAGACCTGTAGGAGCACCCCATTAATGAGCTTCGGCGCCGATGAAGAGATCCTTCAGGATTTCCTGGTTGAGGCCGGCGAGATTCTTGAGCAACTGTCCGAACAACTGGTCGAGCTGGAAAGCCGTCCGGATGATGCAGATCTGCTCAATGCAATTTTTCGCGGTTTCCACACTGTAAAAGGGGGCGCCGGCTTCCTTCAGCTCAATGAGCTGGTGGAGTGCTGTCACATCGCCGAAAACGTGTTCGACATCCTGCGCAAGGGTGAGCGTCGCGTTGATGCAGAACTGATGGACGTGGTGCTCGAAGCACTGGACGCGGTGAACAGCATGTTCAGCGAAGTCCGTGAACGTGCACCGATCACCGCTGCGACGCCGGAACTGCTGGCCGCGCTGGCGCGTCTGGCCGAACCGCAATCGGCGGATGAAGCCGTTGCCGCACCGGTAGAAGCGGTGGAAGAACCGGTCACCGAAAGCGCATCGGACGACATCACCGATAACGAATTCGAACAACTGCTGGACTCGCTGAATGCCGTCAAGGCCCAGGCCGAGGCTCCGGCCGCTGTCGCTGCTCCCGCGCAGGTTGCCGATACGGCGGCCAGCGATGAAATCACCGACGCCGAATTTGAATCGCTGCTCGATCAACTGCATGGCAAAGGCCAGTTTGCTGTCGATGCAGTCGCTCCGGCGGCACCAGCAGCGCCGGCCGCGCCTGCTGCGGGCGACAGCTCGGACATCACCGACGACGAATTCGAAGCCTTGCTCGATCAGTTGCACGGCAAGGGCAACTTCGCCGTTGACGCGCTCGAATCGGCCATCGCTTCGGCCCCGGCCGCACCTGCTGCACCGGCAGCCGCTGCGGCCGGCAGTGACCTGATCAGCGATCACGAATTCGAATCGCTGCTCGACGAATTGCACGGCAAAGGCAAGTTTGACGCCAGCGCTGCGACTGCCGGCTCTGCGTCGAGCGTCGCCACGCCAACGGCGAAAGCTCCGGCTGCCGCTGCTGTGCCGAAACCTGCCGCCAAGCCTGAACCGAAAGCCGAGGCGCCGAAACCGGCCGCCGCTGCTGCACCGGCTCCGGCCCGTGCGCCAGCCGCTGCACCGGCAGAAAAACCGGCCAGCGAAGCAGAAACCACCGTGCGCGTCGATACCGCGCGGCTCGACGAGATCATGAACATGGTCGGCGAGCTGGTGCTGGTGCGTAACCGTCTGGTGCGTCTGGGCCTCAACAGCGGCGACGAAGCCATGTCCAAGGCCGTGTCGAACCTCGACGTGGTCACCGCTGACCTGCAGACCGCCGTGATGAAGACGCGGATGCAGCCGATCAAGAAGGTCTTCGGGCGCTTCCCGCGTCTGGTTCGCGACCTCGCACGTCAGCTCAAGAAAGAAATCAACCTGGAACTGGTGGGTGAAGAAACCGACCTCGACAAAAACCTTGTCGAGGCTCTGGCCGACCCGCTGGTCCACTTGGTGCGCAACGCTGTCGACCACGGCATCGAGTCGCCGGAAGAACGCGAAGCATCGGGCAAGGCCCGTGGCGGTCGCGTGGTGCTGGCGGCCGAGCAGGAAGGCGACCATATCCTGCTGTCGATCTCCGACGACGGCAAAGGCATGGACCCGAACGTCCTGCGTTCGATCGCGGTAAAACGCGGTGTGATGGACAAGGACGCGGCCGATCGCCTGAGCGATACCGAGTGCTACAACCTGATCTTCGCCCCGGGTTTCTCGACCAAGACCGAGATCTCCGACGTGTCCGGCCGTGGTGTCGGCATGGACGTGGTGAAGACCAAGATTTCCCAGCTCAACGGTTCGATCAACATCTACTCGACCAAGGGCCAGGGCTCGAAGATCGTCATCAAGGTGCCTTTGACCTTGGCGATCATGCCGACGCTGATGGTCATGCTTGGCAATCAGGCGTTCGCGTTCCCGCTGGTCAACGTCAACGAAATCTTCCACCTCGACCTGTCGACTACCAATGTCGTCGACGGTCAGGAAGTGGTGATCGTGCGCGACAAGGCGCTGCCATTGTTCTACCTCAAGCGCTGGCTGGTCAGCTCCGCCGCTCACGAAGAGCAGCGCGAAGGCCATGTGGTGAT
>NZ_RCOA01000141.1:0-11985 GCF_004307585.1 Pseudomonas sp. Sample_20
GGTGGGGGCATGGGCTCAGCGGCGGCTTCTGAAGCGGAACGGGGATCTTACAGATTTGTGGTGAGCTCTGTGGGAGCGAGCCTGCTCGCGAAAGCGGTTGATCAGGCACATTGATGTTGAATGTGCTGCCGTCTTCGCGAGCAGGCTCGCTCCCACAAGTGATAAGAGTTGCTTCAGGCCACTTCGGCTTCTATGGCATAAGCCCGTTCCAGCAGCACGGTAAAGCGGTTGAACGCATCCAGTGCACCTTGCTCAACTTCCGCCTCTTCCTCTGCCGTGAACGGCAACGCATCGAGGGTGCGCACAAAGCTTTTCCAGCCCTCGGCGCGGCCACCTTGCGGTTCAGCCAGATGCCGGGCACCGAAGCTTTCGCTCAGTTCCAGCGCCACCGCGCGCTTGATCAGGAACGCCGCGCCGAGCTTGGAACCCTCGGAAACAAAGATCCAGCCCAGCGCCCGCGCCTTGCTCGGGTTTTTAAGCGCGCCGGCCACCGGCGCCGGGACTTCGGTGTCGAGGTCGGCGAGGTCAGCCTTGGCCGCTTGGGCGCGGCAACGGGCCGGCAGATCCGGGACGATCGCGGTCAGTTCGGCATCGTTGTACAGCTCGACCAGTTCCGCCTGGAACAGGTATTGCGCGACGACGAAACGGGCGAAGCTGGCGCGGGTTTCGAATGGTGCGTGGGCTTTGACCAGCGCATCGAGTTTGCTGTGCGGCTCATGGGTGATCTGGTTCAGGCGTTGCGAACGCAGGGATTTTTCCGGGGCAGTCATGGGGTGTCCTTGATAAATGAGGCGCTTGATAACAAGACGTACGGGCGGACGCCGGACAGTAAAAAAACCTCACTGCGCGGCGCGAACACGCGCAGTGAGGCCGGGCGGATCAGATGTCCCAGATCAGGTTGATCGCGAAGTTGCGTCCCGGTTGGGTCAGCCGATCGAGGTTGGCCGGTTGCGTCACCGAGGCTTCGCCGACGCTGTCGTAACCGCGCACGTCATCCCATAGCCAGTATTTCTTGTCGGTCAGGTTGTAGACGCCGCCGCTGACGGTGACGTCGTCGGTCACCTTGTAATAGCCGGCCAGATCGAGAATGCCGAAGCCCGGGGTTTTGAACTGACTGCTGACGCCGTCCGGCGATTTGAAATTGCTGTCGTCGACGCGGTCCTTTTTCCTCACCACGGTCCAGCTCAGCAGACCGCCATAGGTGTCCTGGTCGTAACCAAGACCGAACACGCCGGTGAGCGGGTTGACGCTGTTGATCGGCTCGCCGCTGTCGTTGTTGCGACCGTAGGCGTAGGCGATCGAGCCTTGGGTATACAGGCCTTGCGGCGCGCCGAACGCATCCAGGTTCAAGCGACCTTTGACTTCCGCACCCTTGATGGTGGCGCGCTTGATGTTGTTGCTCTGGAAGGTCAACTGATCGTCGCCCGGCTTGACCGCGTCCTCGTTGATGAAGTCGCGGTACTTGTTATAAAACACCGCGACGTCGAACGAACCCTGCTCGAAATTCCCGCGCAGGCCGGTTTCGAAACCTTTGCTCTTTTCCGGCTCGAGGTCGGAGTTGGGCGCCACGGTGTAGCCGGTCGTGTTGTTCTCGAAACGCCCGTACAGCGCTTTCGCCGTCGGGGTGCGGAAGCCTTCGGCATATTGCCCGTACCAGGTGTAGTGTTCCGTCAGCGCATAGGTCAGGCCGAATTTCGGCGAGACTTTGTGCCAGGTCTTGTTCTTGTCGCTGACCGTGCCCTGGCCGTCGGCGTTCACGGTGTTGAGGAATTCCTCGGTAATGTGCGGCTTGAGCCGGGTGTAGTCGTAGCGCAGGCCCGGCAGGAAGGTCCAGTCGTTCCAGCTGATCTGATCCTGGGCGAACAGGCTGTAGGTGTTGATGGTCGGATCGGGGAAATCAGAGGCCTTGGCCAGCACGTCCGCCGCACTGGTCGCGCCAATCGCCGTGCAGCCGCGACCGACGGCCACGCAGGTGCCGTCGCCGCTGCGTGAACCGGTGACTTTCTGCTGTTTGATCGTGGTGCCGTAAGTCAGCAGGTGATCGGTGTCACCGATGGCGAAAGCCTTGTCCAGTTGCGCGTCGAACACCCACTGTTTTTCTTCGTAGATCGTGTCTCGGGTACGCAGCACTTTACGAGTGATCGGGTAGTACAACTCCTCGGTGCTCTGGTCGGTCTTGGCGATCTGGTGATTGAGGCTCCACTTGACGTTATCGACCAGCAGGCTGTCGAGGGCGAACGAGTGTTCGATACCGAAACGCTCGCGGGTGATGGTGTCGTTGCCGGTGCGCCACTGGTACATGCCGCCGGGCAGGACGCTGCTCGGAATGGTCGGCGCGCCGTTGAAGTACGGGCCGCCGTAGGCACTTTTCTGATCGGTGTCGCGATCGTCCTTGTACTTTTCGTAAGTCAGGCCCAGGCGCGAATCGTCGTTGTAGTTCCAGCCGAGCTTGGCCAGGACGTTGGTTGCGCGCACGTCTTCCGGGTTGGCGGCGGTGCGCGCAAGGCCGGTGCCGTTGTTGCCGCCGAAGGACTCGGTTTCGTGTCCGTCGCGCTGGCTGTAATGCAACAGACCGTCGAACTCACCGCTGCGGCCAGCGACGGTGGCGGATTTTAGCCAGCTGTCGTCGGCGGAGCTGTAACCGCTTTTCAGGCGCGCGCCGACGTCCTTGCCCGGTTTGATGATGTCGTCGGCGTCCAGCGTGTAGTAACTGACCGCGCCACCAATGGCGTTGCTGCCGTACAGCACCGAGGCCGGGCCACGGAGGATCTCCACGCGTTTGACGATTTCCGGGTCGACGTAGTTGCGCTGGCTCTTGGCATACGGGCCGTTGAAGAAACCGTTAGGGATCTCCACGCCATCGACTTGAGTCAGAATGCGGTCGCCGTCGATACCGCGAATGTTGTAGCCACTGATGCCGCCGCGCTGACCGGCACCGCCAACGGAAACGCCCGGTTCGTAGCGCACCAGATCCTTGATGGTGTTGACGTTGTTGCGGTCAAGCGCTTGGCGATCATGCACGCTGACCGTCGAGGGCACGCTGTTGACCGACTGTTCCTGGCGAGTGGCGCTGATGGTCACCTGATCGAGATTGAGCGTGCCGCTGCTGTTGCGTTTTTCCAGCACGACATTGTTGTTGCTAAGTTTGCGGAAGCTCAGGTTGGTCCCCACCAACAGGCGCTCGAGGGCTTTCTCCGGCGGCAGCGAACCGCGCACGCCCGGCGACGACACGTTCTGCCCCAACTCGGCCGGCAAACCGACCTGCCAACCGGTCACGGCGGTAAAGGCATTCAATGCCGAAACCAGTGGTTGCTGGCCGATGGCGAACGCGTAATCGCCCATGTTGCGCGTCGGTTGCTCGGCGGCCGCCAGCAGCGGTGCGGTGCCAGCCATGAGGATGGCCGCAGTCAGCAGCGACAGTACGCGGGAAGGGGAAGCAGTCTGGCGGGTAAGGCGTGAGGACATCGATAGCGCTCCGTGTCGCACGAATCTTTATAGGTGCTGATCGGCATGGTTAGATGCGAATCAATTGCATTGGCTATAACGAGACGTACTGCCATTGGCTATCGAGTAAAAATAATTCTCATTCAGTTCAGAATCACCAGCGCAGGGAATTCCTGCAGGCGCGCCGAGGTGATGTGGGCGAGGGAGCGGACCACGTCGAGCGGCTGGTCGAGACGGTAATTGCCGGTGACGGCGACGTCGGCCAGTTGCTCGTTGTTGTTGATGATCCAGCCCGGATAGTAGCGGCGCAGCTCGGCCAGCACCTGATTCAGCGGGCAGTTCTCGAACACCAGACGGCCTTCAACCCAGGCCAGATCGGCATTGGCGTCGAGCTTGGCCGGGCGATCAAATCCGTTGGGGCCGATGCGAATGCTTTCCCCGGCGCGCAGGCGCACCCGGGCATCGTTGTGGGTGGCGCGCAGATCGACATCGCCACGTTGCACATTCACTTGCGCGACCCCGTCGAGGTAGCGCACGGCGAATGCGGTGTCGTGGACGCTGGCCGTAACCGGACCTGCGTCGATCTCCAGCGGCTGATTGCGCCCGCTGGCGATCTCGAAAAACGCCTCGCCCTGAAACAGCCGGGCCACGCGCTGTTGATCGTTGATGGTGCTGGAAAACGCCGAGTTGGTATTGAGCAGGACCTTCGAGCCGTCCTCCAGTTGCAGCCGCTGACGCTCGCCAACCACGGTGAGGTGATCCGCTTGAATGCGCATCGGCAGGTTGCTGAAACTGAACAGCCCGAGGATCAGCACCGCAGCGGTAGCCAGCGGTTTCCAGTGCGGGCGCAAGCGTTTGAGAAAAGTGATTTTTACCGGTTTTGCTGCCAGAGCCTCGGCGCACAGTGCGACTTGCGGGCCGTCCCAGATCGCCTGGGCCTTGGCGAACGCCTCGGCATTCAACGGATCAGCCGCCAGCCAGGCATGAAATTGCCGGGTCTGTTCCTCATCCGGGCTGCCGAGCACGATGAGCCAGTCCAGCGCCTGGTCCATTGCAGCTGCAGCGTCCCGCGCCGAATCGGGCGAAGGCGGGCGGTGGGTGTCCGTCACGGTGGTTCCTCAGGGCTTCTGGCGAAGCAGTTTCTAGCTTCAAGCTGCAAGCTGCAAGCCGGATGCAATACTGCTTTTTGTTTTTACTTGTAGCTTGCAGCTCAAAACTTGCCGCTGCCGTTATGCCGTTCGGCAACGCCGATGCAGATCGACATGATCAGTTTCAGTTCCTTCTGCACGGTGCTCAGCGAAACATCAAGTTCATCAGCGATTTCCTGATAGCTGTGCCCGTGCAAACGGCTGAGGATGAAGATCTGTTGCTGGCGCGGGCTGAGTTGGCTGAGGCTCACGTTCAAACGCTCCAGCAATTGTTCGGCATGGGCGGCGTCTTCGGCGCTGCTGGCCGGCGCGGCGATGCTCTGCACGACATCTTGCGGCACGTCGTCGACCATGGTCCGCGCATGAATCTTGCGCGCACGCAAATGGTCCAGCGCCAGATTGCGCGCGGTCTGGAAGACAAAGGGTTCAAGGTGATCGATGGCCCGTTCGCTCAACGCCCGGGTCACGCGCAGGTAGGTCTCCTGCAACAGGTCTTCAGCGGTGCTGTGATTGTTGACCATCCGTTCCAGCGTGCGCAGCAGGGAAGTGCGCTGGGCGAGGAAGACGTGGTTGAAGCGCGATTGACTCACGGGAGGACCTGATCCATTTCGAGCGAATGATAATGCTTATCATCCAGCTGAATGGTCAAGTGCTGATTTAAAATTGAAATCGGATCTTCTGTGGGAGCGAGCCTGCTCGCGAAGGCGTCGTGTCAGTCAATTCCATATCGACTGACAGAAAGCTTTCGCGAGCAAGCTCGCTCCCACAGGGTTTGGGGCCGGCCGGGATTATTCGGCGTTACACAACGCCAGGCAGTTATCCAGCATGCGGTTGGAGAAGCCCCATTCGTTGTCGTACCAGGCCAGCACTTTCAGCAACTTGCCGCTGACTTTGGTGTGGTTGGCGTCGAAGATTGACGACAGCGGGTTGTGGTTGAAGTCGCTGGAAACCAGCGGCAAGGTGTTGTAACCGAGAATCTTCGAATGCTGGCTCGCCGCTTTCAGCAGGGCGTTGACTTCGTCGGCACTGGCTTCTTTCTTCAGTTGCACGGTGAGGTCGACCAGCGACACGTTGATCACCGGTACGCGCACAGCCATGCCGGTCAGTTTGCCCGCCAGTTCCGGCAGCACCAGGCCTACCGCTTCGGCTGCGCCGGTCTTGCTCGGGATCATGTTTTGCGTGGCCGAGCGGGCACGGTACGGGTCGCTGTGATAGACGTCGGTGAGGTTCTGGTCGTTGGTGTAGGCGTGGATGGTGGTCATCAGGCCGCTTTCGATGCCCAGCTCGCGATGCAGCACCTGCGCCACTGGCGCGAGGCAGTTGGTGGTGCACGAAGCGTTGGAAATGATCTGGTGCGACTGACGCAGAATGTCGTGGTTGACGCCGTAAACCACAGTGGCGTCGGCGCCTTTGGCCGGGGCCGAGATGATCACCTTGCGGGCGCCGGCGCTGATATGCGCGGCGGCTTTGGCACGGTCGGTGAACAGACCGGTGCATTCGAACACTACGTCGATTTTTTCTGCGGCCCACGGCAGGTCGGCCGGGTTGCGAATGGCGCTGACTGCGATGCGGTCGCCATTGACCGTCAGGCTTTCGTTATCGTGCGCCACTTCGGCGTCGAAAGTGCCGTGGACGGTGTCGTATTTGAGCAGATGGGCATTGATCGAACTGTCACCCAGATCGTTGATCGCGACGATCTGCAGGTCTTGACGATAGCCTTGGGTATACAGTGCGCGCAGGACATTACGGCCGATGCGGCCAAAACCATTGATTGCGATTCGAAGAGTCATGGAACAGCGCCGCCGTCGTTTTGTTGTTGGAATTACAAGATTATTCGCATAAAAATAGAAAACAAGCCTTTTTAATGGCAATATTTTGTTTTATCTACAACGAGTGACCTGAATCAACTGGTCCGAATGGTCAAAAAAGCCGTCTGTCATTCCAACAACAACGGCGTTTGATCAGCATAGACAATCAGGTCGCCACATCCGTTAGCCTGGAGTTCTACACATGCATCCCCGCGTTCTTGAGGTCACCGAACGGCTTATCGCCCGCAGCCGCGCCACGCGTCAGGCTTACCTTGCACTGATTCGCGGCGCCGCCACCGACGGCCCGATGCGCGGCAAGCTGCAATGCGCCAACTTCGCCCACGGCGTGGCCGGGTGCGGCAGCGAAGACAAGCACAGCCTGCGGATGATGAACTCGGCGAACATCGCCATTGTGTCTTCGTATAACGACATGCTTTCGGCGCACCAGCCGTACGAAGTTTTCCCGCAACAGATCAAGAACGCCCTGCGCGAGATCGGCTCGGTCGGCCAGTTCGCCGGCGGCACTCCGGCCATGTGCGATGGCGTGACCCAGGGTGAGCCGGGCATGGAGCTCAGCCTGCCGAGCCGCGAAGTGATCGCCATGTCGACCGCCGTGGCGCTGTCGCACAACATGTTTGACGGCGCGCTGATGCTCGGCATCTGCGACAAGATCGTTCCGGGCCTGATGATGGGTTCGCTGCGTTTCGGTCATCTGCCGACCATTTTCGTACCGGGCGGGCCGATGGTGTCGGGGATTTCCAACAAGGAAAAAGCCGACGTCCGCCAGAAGTACGCCGAAGGCAAGGCGACCCGCGAAGAGCTGCTGGAATCGGAGATGAAGTCCTACCACAGCCCGGGCACCTGCACTTTCTACGGCACCGCCAACACCAACCAGTTGCTGATGGAAGTCATGGGCCTGCACTTGCCGGGCGCGTCTTTCGTCAACCCGAACACGCCGCTGCGCGACGCGCTGACCCGCGAAGCCGCGCATCAGGTCACGCGCCTGACCAAGCAGAACGGCAACTTCATGCCGATCGGCGAAATCGTCGACGAAAAGGCGCTGGTCAACTCCATCGTTGCCCTGCACGCCACCGGCGGCTCGACCAACCACACTCTGCACATGCCGGCCATCGCCATGGCCGCTGGCATTCAACTGACCTGGCAGGACATGGCCGACCTCTCCGAAGTCGTGCCGACCCTGAGCCACGTCTATCCGAACGGCAAAGCCGACATCAACCACTTTCAGGCAGCGGGCGGCATGTCGTTCCTGATTCGCGAACTGCTCGGCGCCGGCCTGCTGCACGAAGACGTCAACACCGTGCTCGGCCATGGCCTGAGCCAGTACACCAAGGAGCCGTTCCTCGATAACGGTGAGCTGGTCTGGCGCGAAGGCCCGACCGACAGCCTCGACGAAAACATTCTGCGTCCGGTGTCCCGTGCGTTCTCGCAGGAGGGCGGCTTGCGGGTGATGGAAGGCAACCTCGGTCGCGGCGTGATGAAGGTTTCCGCCGTTGCGCTGGAGAACCAGATCGTCGAAGCACCGGCGATGGTGTTCCAGGATCAACAAGACCTGGCGGACGCATTCAAGGCCGGTCTGCTGGAGAAGGATTTTGTCGCCGTGATGCGCTTCCAGGGCCCGCGTTCCAACGGCATGCCCGAGCTGCACAAGATGACGCCGTTCCTCGGCGTATTGCAGGATCGCGGCTTCAAAGTGGCGCTGGTGACTGACGGGCGCATGTCCGGCGCGTCGGGGAAAATCCCCGCAGCGATTCACGTCAGCCCGGAAGCTTATGTCGGAGGCGCTTTGGCGCGCGTGCAAGAGGGCGATATCATCCGCGTCGATGGCGTCAAAGGCACCTTGGAACTGAAGGTCGACGCCGCCGAATTTGCAGCGCGCGAACCTGCCAAGGGCCTGTTGGGCAACAACATTGGCAGCGGCCGCGAGCTGTTTGGCTTCATGCGCATGGCCTTCAGCTCGGCGGAGCAGGGCGCCAGCGCCTTCACTTCTGCCCTGGAGACGCTTAATTGAAACTGGCTTTGGTCGGTGACATCGGAGGCACCAACGCGCGGTTCGCGTTGTGGCAAAACCAGCAACTGCAATCGGTTCAGGTGCTGGCCACGGCCGACTTTGCCAGCCCGGAAGAGGCAATCGCCTTGTACCTGAGCGGGCTCGGGCTGGCGCTGGGTTCGATCGGCTCGGTATGCCTGTCGGTGGCAGGTCCGGTGAGCGGCGATGAATTCAAATTCACCAACAATCACTGGCGGCTCAGCCGCAGCGCGTTCTGCAAGACCTTGCAGGTCGAGCAGTTGTTGCTGACCAACGACTTCTCGGCGATGGCGCTGGGCATGACCCGCTTGCAGCCCGGCGAATTCCGCGTGGTTTGCGAAGGCACGCCGGAGCCGTTGCGCCCGGCGGTGGTGATCGGCCCCGGCACTGGCCTGGGTGTCGGCACCTTGCTTGATCTCGGCGAAGGGCGCTTTGCCGCGTTGCCGGGCGAGGGTGGTCACGTCGACCTGCCGCTGAGCAGCCCGCGCGAGACGCAACTCTGGCAACACATCTACAACGAGATCGGCCATGTCAGCGCGGAAACCGCGTTGAGCGGCGGCGGCCTGCCGCGGCTGTACCGGGCGATCTGCGCGGTGGATGGCCATGAGCCAAAGCTGGAGACGCCGGAAGCGATCACCGCCGCCGGCCTGGCCGGTGACCCGATTGCCCTGGAAGTGCTCGAGCAATTCTGCTGCTGGCTCGGCCGCGTTGCCGGCAACAACGTGCTCACCACCGGCGCGCGCGGTGGCGTGTTCATCGTTGGCGGGGTGATTCCACGCTTCGCCGATTTCTTCCTCGCCAGCGGCTTCGCCCGCTGCTTCGCCGACAAGGGCTGCATGAGCGATTACTTCAAAGGCATCCCGGTCTGGCTGGTGACCGCGCCGTACTCCGGCCTCGTTGGCGCCGGTGTGGCGCTGGATCAAGCAACACCTGCATAGAGATCGTTCCCACGCTTCGCGTGGGAATGCCTCAAGGGACGCTCCGCGTCCAGTGACGCGGAGCGTCACGGGCTGCATTCCCACGCAGAGCATGGGAACGATCAACAGGCGACAAATTTTCCAGGTTCATCAGGCATAATCCGCCCCAACTCCAACAACAAGGATGCCTTCGAAGTGAGCTCAGTCAACAAGTCGATATTGTTGGTCGATGACGACCAGGAAATACGCGAGTTGCTGGAAACCTACCTGACCCGCGCCGGGTTCCAGGTGCGGGCAACCGCCGATGGTGCCGGTTTTCGTCAGGCGCTCAACGAGGCGCCCAGCGATCTGGTGATCCTCGATGTCATGCTGCCCGACGAAGACGGTTTCAGCCTGTGCCGCTGGGTGCGCCAGCATCCGCGTCAGGCGCAGGTGCCGATCATCATGCTGACCGCCAGTTCCGACGAAGCCGACCGGGTGATCGGTCTGGAACTCGGCGCCGACGACTACCTCGGCAAACCGTTCAGCCCGCGCGAACTGCAAGCGCGGATCAAGGCCCTGCTGCGTCGCGCACAATTCGCCCACGAACGCAGCGGCAGCGAAGTGCTGGTCTTCGACGACTGGCGCCTGGACACGGTCAGTCATCGGCTGTTCCACACCGACGGCGAGGAAGTGATTCTTTCCGGCGCCGATTTCGCCCTGCTGAAACTGTTCCTCGATCATCCGCAGCAAATCCTCGACCGCGACACCATCGGCAACGCCACCCGTGGCCGCGATCTGATGCCGCTCGATCGCATCGTCGACATGGCCGTCAGTCGTTTGCGCCAACGCCTGCGCGACACCGAAAAACCGCCACGGCTGATCCGCACCGTACGTGGCAGCGGTTATCAGTTGGCAGCCAATGTGGTTGCCGGCAATGCTCACTGAGGCGCTGGGCAAATTCGCCAGTCGCATACCGGTGCCGCGCTCACTGCTCGGGCGGATGCTGCTGCTGACTCTGCTGGCGGTGCTGTTCGCGCAGACGCTGTCGAGCGTGATCTGGGTATCGCAGTTGCGCGCCACCCAGCTCGAAGGCCTGGTCACCAGTGCCCGCAGCCTGGCGCATTCGATGACCGCCAGCGTCAGCTATTTCCGTTCCCTGCCGGTGGCCTACCGACCGCTGGTGCTCGATCAGTTGCGCAGCATGGGCGGCACCCGGTTTGTCGTGACGCTCAATGACAAACCGCTGGGCATGGACGTGCTGCCGGTGACGCCCCGCAAGGCTGCGGTGATGCAAGCGGTGGACGAAGTGCTGCGCCAGTCTCTGGGCCATGACACGGATATTTCCGTGACCTTCGTCAGCCCCGAAGACCTGCGGATTTTCAACGCAGGGTTGAAACTTGATGAATTGCCGCGCTCCTGGGCGCATTACGCGCTGACCCTGGAGCCGGTGAATCCGCCGGTGCTGGTCACGCAGATTCAAATGGCCCCAGGCGAATGGCTGTACATCGCCTCGTTGCTGCCGGAGCCGTACACCAGTCTCGAAGAGCAAGGCCTGCCGGCGCAGCAGGTGTGGTTTATCGTCCTCACCAGCGGCTTTTTGCTGTTGTTCATCGGCCTGCTGGTGCACTGGCAGAGCCGGCCGCTCAAGCGTCTGGCGCGGGCGGCGCGGGACCTGTCGCTGGGCGCCGATGTCGAGCCAGTGGCGGAGGGCGGTGGCAGTGAAGTGGTCGAAGTTGGCCGCGCGTTCAACACCATGCGCGAACGCATCAGCCGCTACCTGACCGAACGCAGCCAGTTGTTCAGCGCGATTTCCCACGACCTGCGCACGCCAATCACCCGCCTGCGCTTGCGCGTCGAACTACTCGAAGACGAACAGCTGCAAGCCAAGTTCGGCCGCGATCTGGATGAGCTGGAGCTGCTGGTCAAAGGCGCGTTGCAATGCGTGAAAGACACCGACATCCACGAGAACATCGAGCCGGTGGATCTCAATCATGTCCTCGATTGCCTGGTCGAGCCGTATCTGGCGCCGAACGGCAATGGCCGCGTCACTCAGCATGGCCGCGCGCTGTCGGCGTATCCGGGCAAACCACTGGCGCTCAAGCGCTGCATCGGCAACCTGATCGACAACGCCTTGAAGTACGGGCAGAACGCGCATCTGCACATCGATGACGATGACAGCGCCTTTGTTCTGCATGTCGATGATGAAGGGCCGGGTGTGCCGCAGCAGCGGCTGGAGCAAGTGTTCGAGCCGCACTTTCGTTTGGCCGGACAGCAGCAGGGCTACGGACTCGGTCTGGGCATTGCGCGCAACATTGCCCATAGCCATGGCGGCGAGGTGACGTTGCAGAACCTGCGTGAGGGTGGGTTGCGGGTGACGTTGCAGTTGCCTCGGTCTGTGGATTAACCCCGAAAAGCCCCTCACCCTAGCCCTCTCCCAGAGGGAGAGGGGACCGATTGGGGGATGCTGCTGAGCTGCGCTGACCTGTAAATGCGGTGGTGAATCCATAATCGCCAATATTTTTCAGGTCGACGGAGGACGCAAGACACCTCGGTCGGCCCCCTCTCCCTCCGGGAGAGGGTTGGGGTGAGGGTGCTTTTGCTCTTCTCTTTTGTCACGAGCCAGTGACAAACCCCGCCCC
>NZ_RCOA01000050.1:0-11446 GCF_004307585.1 Pseudomonas sp. Sample_20
AGCAGACGCGAGTCAGAGCAGCAGTCAGAGTGGTTTTACCGTGGTCAACGTGACCGATGGTGCCAACGTTGACGTGCGGTAGGGAACGATCAAATTTTTCTTTAGCCACGACAATTAACTCCTAGCCTAAAGGGGCTGAATCAGCCTTGTTTTTTGGTTACGGATTCGACGATGTGCGACGGAGCCGTATCGTATTTTTTGAATTCCATAGAGTAGCTTGCGCGACCCTGGGACATGGAACGAACGTCGGTCGCATAACCGAACATCTCACCCAGTGGAACCTCGGCACGGATAACCTTGCCGGACACTGTGTCTTCCATACCCTGGATCATGCCGCGACGACGGTTAAGGTCGCCCATCACATCACCCATATAGTCTTCAGGCGTAACAACCTCTACCGCCATGATCGGCTCGAGCAACTCACCACCACCCTTCTGGGCCAGTTGCTTGGTCGCCATGGAAGCAGCCACCTTAAACGCCATCTCGTTGGAGTCGACGTCGTGGTAAGAACCATCGAACACGGTAGCCTTCAGGCCGATCAGCGGATAGCCGGCAACAACGCCGTTCTTCATCTGCTCTTCGATACCCTTCTGGATAGCCGGGATGTATTCCTTAGGAACCACACCACCTACAACTTCGTTCACGAATTGCAGACCTTCCTGACCTTCGTCAGCAGGAGCAAAACGGATCCAGCAGTGACCGAACTGGCCGCGACCACCGGACTGACGAACGAACTTGCCTTCGATTTCACAGTTCTTCGTGATGCGCTCACGATACGAAACCTGAGGCTTGCCGATGTTGGCTTCGACGTTGAACTCACGGCGCATCCGGTCAACCAGGATGTCCAGGTGCAGCTCGCCCATGCCCGAGATGATCGTCTGACCAGTCTCTTCATCAGTTTTAACGCGGAAAGACGGGTCTTCCTGAGCGAGTTTGCCCAGAGCGATACCCATTTTTTCCTGGTCATCCTTGGTCTTAGGCTCTACCGCAACCGAAATAACCGGCTCCGGGAAGTCCATGCGAACCAGGATGATTGGCTTGTCAGCGTTGCAGAGGGTTTCACCAGTGGTGACGTCCTTCATGCCGATCAGGGCCGCGATGTCACCAGCGCGTACTTCCTTGATCTCTTCACGGGCGTTTGCGTGCATTTGCACCATACGACCCACGCGCTCTTTCTTGCCTTTGACCGAGTTGATCACGCCGTCGCCGGAGTTCAACACGCCCGAGTAAACGCGGACGAAGGTCAGAGTACCCACGAATGGGTCGGTAGCGATCTTGAACGCCAGAGCCGCGAAAGGCTCGTTGTCGTCTGCATGACGCTCCATCTCTTCTTCCTCGTTATCAGGGTTGGAACCCTTGATAGCAGGAATGTCGGTCGGAGCAGGCAGGTAGTCGATAACGGCGTCGAGAACCAGGGGAACGCCCTTGTTCTTGAACGAAGAACCGCAAACGGCCAGAACGATTTCGCCGGCGATAGTACGCTGACGCAAAGCAGCCTTGATCTCTTCGATCGACAGCTCTTCGCCTTCCAGGTACTTGTTCATCAGCTCTTCGTTGGCTTCGGCAGCAGCCTCAACCATGTTGTTGCGCCACTCTTCAGCCAGCTCTTGCAGCTCGGCAGGAATGTCCTTGCGAACAGGGACCATACCTTTGTCGGAGTCGTTCCAGTAGACAGCTTGCATGTTGATCAGATCGATCTGACCCTGGAAGTTGTCTTCGGAACCGATGGCCAACTGGATCGGCACCGGAGTGTGACCCAGACGCTGCTTGATCTGACCGATCACGCGCAGGAAGTTGGCGCCGGCACGGTCCATCTTGTTTACGTAAACAAGACGTGGAACGCCGTATTTGTTGGCTTGACGCCATACGGTTTCCGACTGCGGCTCAACACCCGAAGTACCGCAGAACACAACGACAGCGCCGTCGAGTACGCGCAGGGAACGCTCAACTTCAATGGTGAAGTCAACGTGGCCCGGGGTATCGATTACGTTGAAACGGTGCTCGTGAGAGTACTGCTTCTCGGAACCTTTCCAGAAGGCGGTAATGGCAGCAGAAGTAATGGTAATACCACGCTCCTGCTCCTGAACCATCCAGTCTGTGGTCGCGGCGCCATCATGCACCTCGCCCATTTTGTGACTTTTGCCGGTGTAAAACAGTACGCGCTCGGTGGTGGTGGTTTTACCAGCATCCACGTGAGCGACGATACCGATGTTACGGTAGCGGCTAATCGGAGTAGTACGAGCCATAAAGCCCTCGCAAAATTAGTGAAGCTAAAATTAGAAGCGGTAGTGCGAGAAAGCTTTGTTGGCTTCGGCCATACGGTGCACGTCTTCACGCTTCTTAACAGCAGCACCTTTACCTTCAGCAGCATCCAGCAGTTCGCCAGCCAAACGCAGAGCCATAGACTTCTCGCCGCGCTTACGGGCGAAGTCTACCAACCAGCGCATTGCCAGAGCGTTACGACGGGAAGGACGAACCTCGACCGGAACCTGGTAAGTAGCACCACCAACGCGGCGCGACTTCACTTCGACCAGCGGAGCGATGGCGTCGAGTGCTTTTTCGAAGAGTTCCAGGGGATCGGTGCCAGCCTTACGGGCCGCAACGGTTTCCAGGGCACCATAAACGATACGCTCGGCAACGGCTTTCTTGCCGCTTTCCATAACGTGGTTCATGAATTTGGCGAGGATCTGGCTTCCGTATTTCGGATCGTCCAGAATCTCACGCTTTGCTGCTACGCGACGTCTTGGCATGATAAGCCCTCAAGCGGTCTTCAGGTTAGCTCGGGACAGATCCAGAGGATGCGTGCCCGACCTTACTCTTATCGACTCAATAAAATAAAAATCTGCAAAACGGCCGATTACTTCGGACGCTTGGTACCGTACTTCGAACGACCCTGGTTACGGCCTTTAACGCCGGAAGTATCCAAGGAGCCGCGAACGGTGTGGTAACGAACACCTGGCAAGTCTTTTACACGACCGCCGCGGATCAGTACCACGCTGTGCTCTTGCAGGTTGTGGCCTTCACCACCGATGTACGAGGAAACCTCGAAACCGTTGGTCAGACGCACACGGCATACTTTACGCAGTGCCGAGTTAGGTTTTTTCGGCGTGGTGGTGTACACACGGGTGCACACGCCACGACGTTGCGGGCAGTTCTGCAGCGCAGGTACGTCGGATTTCTCGACGATACGCTTACGCGGCTGACGTACCAGCTGGTTGATAGTTGCCATCTACTAGCTCCACTGTTGTCTTGCGACGCTATTGTCTTGCAAGAAAAGCAAAATGGCAGGAACGAATTCCCGCCAAATTTAGGGGATCAAGAGTCTAAAGAGGATCTTGATTCCAGTCAAGGCAAGGCCCCGACCTCCCCGCCCATCGAACCTTGACTTGATGTCTCGATTCGACGAACGGAGCGATCAGGGCCTCACTCTCGTTTATCGCAGAACTCAGTTACCGCTCGAGTTCAGCGCTTCGGTCAGTGCAGCTTCCACTTCACTGGCGCTTACGCGCAACGGCTTGTCGGCATCACGGCGACGCTTGCGCTCGCTGTGATAGGCAAGACCGGTACCGGCCGGGATCAGACGACCCACGACTACGTTTTCTTTCAGGCCGCGCAGGTAATCGCGCTTGCCGGTGACTGCCGCTTCGGTCAGTACGCGGGTGGTTTCCTGGAAGGAAGCCGCCGAGATGAACGATTCGGTGGACAACGACGCCTTGGTGATACCCAGCAGAACGCGAGTGAACTTGGAGACAAACTTGTCTTCCGCGCTCAGACGCTCGTTCTCTACCAGAACGTGAGTCAGTTCCATCTGGTCGCCCTTGATGAAGCTGGAATCGCCGGACTCGGAGATCTCAACTTTACGCAGCATCTGACGCAGGATGGTCTCGATGTGCTTGTCGTTGATCTTCACGCCTTGCAGACGATAAACGTCCTGGATCTCGTTGACGATGTACTTGGCCAGCGCGCTTACACCCAGCAGACGCAGGATGTCGTGCGGATCGCTTGGACCGTCGGAGATAACTTCGCCGCGGTTTACCTGTTCGCCTTCGAAGACGTTCAGGTGACGCCACTTCGGAATCAGCTCTTCGTACGGATCGCTACCGTCGTTCGGGGTAATGACCAGACGGCGCTTGCCTTTGGTCTCTTTACCGAACGCGATGGTGCCGCTGACTTCAGCCAGAATCGACGCTTCTTTCGGACGACGGGCTTCGAACAGGTCGGCAACACGCGGCAGACCACCGGTGATGTCACGGGTCTTCGAAGTTTCCTGCGGGATACGAGCGATAACGTCACCGATCGCAATCTTCGCACCGTCAGCCACACCGACCAGGGCGTTGGCTGGCAGGAAGTACTGAGCGATAACGTCAGTGCCTGGCAGCAACAGATCCTTGCCGTTGTCGTCGACCATCTTCACTGCTGGACGGATTTCCTTACCGGCAGCTGGACGATCTTTCGCGTCAAGTACTTCAATGTTGGTCATACCGGTCAATTCGTCAGTCTGACGCTTGATCGTGATGCCTTCTTCCATGCCCACGTAGGTCACGGTACCTTTCATTTCGGTAACGATCGGGTGAGTGTGCGGATCCCACTTGGCGACGATTGCGCCAGCGTCGACCTTGTCACCTTCCTTAACCGAAATCACAGCACCGTACGGCAGCTTGTAACGCTCGCGCTCACGACCGAAGTCGTCCGCGATTGCCAGCTCACCGGAACGGGACACAGCAACCAGATGGCCATCCACTCGCTCAACGTGCTTCAGGTTGTGCAGACGGACGGTACCGCCATTCTTCACCTGAACGCTGTCGGCTGCGGAAGTACGGCTTGCCGCACCACCGATGTGGAACGTACGCATGGTCAGCTGAGTACCCGGCTCACCAATGGACTGGGCAGCGATAACGCCGACCGCTTCACCGATGTTCACCTGGTGACCACGAGCCAGATCACGGCCGTAGCACTTGGCGCAGATGCCGTAGCGGGTTTCGCAGCTGATCGGCGAACGCACGATCACTTCGTCGATGCTGTTCAGCTCGATGAATTCGACCCACTTCTCGTCTACCAGAGTACCGGCAGGAACGATAACGTCCTCGGTGCCTGGCTTGAATACATCACGGGCAATGACACGACCCAGTACGCGCTCACCCAACGGTTCTACAACGTCACCGCCTTCAATGTGCGGAGTCATCAGCAGACCGTGTTCGGTGCCGCAATCGATCTCGGTTACTACCAGATCCTGCGCCACGTCTACCAGACGACGAGTCAGGTAACCAGAGTTAGCGGTTTTCAACGCGGTATCCGCCAGACCTTTACGAGCACCGTGAGTCGAGATGAAGTACTGAAGTACGCTCAGACCTTCACGGAAGTTCGCAGTAATCGGCGTTTCAATGATGGAACCGTCCGGCTTGGCCATCAGACCACGCATACCGGCCAGCTGACGAATCTGTGCTGCGGAACCCCGCGCACCCGAGTCAGCCATCATGTACATCGAGTTGAAAGACTCTTGGTCGACCTCGTCGCCGTGACGGTCGATGACTTTCTCTTTCGAGAGGTTGGCCATCATCGCCTTGGAAACTTCGTCGTTCGCTTTCGACCAGAGGTCGATCACTTTGTTGTACTTCTCGCCCTGGGTTACCAGGCCGGAGGCGTACTGGCTCTCGATCTCTTTCACTTCGTCGGTGGCTGCACCGATGATGCGGGCTTTTTCATCCGGGATAACGAAGTCGTTAACACCGATGGAAACGCCGGAGATGGTCGAGTAAGCGAAACCGGTGTACATCAACTGGTCAGCGAAGATCACGGTCTCTTTCAGACCAACCACGCGGTAGCACTGGTTGATCAGCTTGGAGATCGCCTTTTTCTTCATCGGCAGGTTGACGACATCGAACGACAGACCTTTCGGCACAACCTGGAACAGCAGCGCACGGCCGACAGTGGTGTCGACGATACGGGTACCGCTCACGCTGTTGCCGTCACGGTCGTTGACGGTTTCGTTGATACGAACCTTGACCTTGGCGTGCAGTGCGGCTTCGCCGGCACGGAACACACGGTCGACTTCCTGCAGATCCGCGAACACACGACCTTCGCCCTTGGCGTTGATCGCTTCACGAGTCATGTAGTACAGACCCAATACAACGTCCTGCGACGGAACGATGATTGGCTCACCGTTGGCTGGCGACAGAATGTTGTTGGTCGACATCATCAACGCACGCGCTTCGAGCTGGGCTTCCAGCGTCAGCGGTACGTGCACGGCCATTTGGTCGCCGTCGAAGTCGGCGTTGTACGCGGCGCAGACCAGCGGGTGCAGCTGGATAGCCTTACCTTCGATCAGTACCGGTTCAAACGCCTGGATACCCAGACGGTGAAGGGTCGGTGCACGGTTGAGAAGAACCGGGTGTTCGCGAATCACTTCAGCAAGAACGTCCCAAACCTCTGGCAGTTCGCGCTCGACCATTTTCTTGGCCGCTTTGATGGTGGTCGCCAGACCACGCATTTCCAGCTTGCCGAAAATGAACGGCTTGAACAGCTCGAGAGCCATCTTCTTCGGCAGACCGCACTGATGCAGACGCAGGGTCGGGCCTACGGTAATTACCGAACGACCGGAGTAGTCAACACGCTTACCGAGCAAGTTCTGACGGAAACGACCCTGCTTACCCTTGATCATGTCAGCCAAGGATTTCAGAGGACGCTTGTTGGAACCAGTGATTGCGCGACCACGACGACCGTTGTCGAGCAATGCATCGACCGCTTCCTGCAACATACGCTTTTCGTTGCGCACGATGATGTCCGGAGCGGACAGATCCAGCAGGCGCTTCAAACGGTTGTTACGGTTGATCACTCGACGATACAGATCGTTGAGGTCGGAGGTCGCGAAACGACCGCCATCCAGCGGGACCAGTGGACGCAGATCTGGCGGCAGAACCGGCAGAACGGTCAGCACCATCCACTCTGGCAGGTTGCCGGAACCCTGGAAGGCTTCCATCAACTTCAGACGCTTGGACAGCTTCTTGATCTTGGTTTCCGAGTTGGTTTGCGGAATCTCTTCACGCAGACGGCCAATCTCGTGCTCCAGGTCGATAGCGTGCAGCAGTTCACGGACAGCTTCGGCACCCATGCGGGCGTCGAAATCGTCACCGAACTCTTCCAGCGCTTCGAAGTACTGCTCGTCGTTCAGCAGCTGACCTTTTTCAAGGGTGGTCATGCCTGGATCGATAACGACATAGCTCTCGAAGTAGAGAACGCGTTCGATATCACGCAGGGTCATATCCATCAGCAGGCCGATACGCGACGGCAGCGATTTCAAGAACCAGATGTGGGCAACCGGCGAAGCCAGTTCGATGTGCGCCATGCGCTCACGACGAACCTTGGCCAGTGCAACTTCAACGCCGCACTTCTCGCAGATCACACCACGGTGCTTCAAGCGCTTGTACTTACCGCACAGGCACTCGTAATCCTTTACCGGGCCAAAGATCTTGGCGCAGAACAGGCCGTCACGCTCGGGTTTGAACGTACGGTAGTTGATGGTTTCCGGCTTTTTAACTTCACCGAACGACCACGAACGGATCATCTCCGGCGAGGCCAATCCGATACGGATGGCGTCGAACTCTTCGACTTGACCCTGGTTTTTCAGCAAATTCAGTAGGTCTTTCAAGGCCTTTCCTCCTGGCGGAGCAGAGAGCGGGCAATCCTGCCCCGCTCTCGATTCGCGTCACGTGTTATTCGGTTTCCAGATCGATATCGATGCCGAGGGAACGAATTTCCTTGATCAACACGTTGAAGGACTCGGGCATGCCCGGCTCCATACGGTGATCGCCATCCACGATGTTCTTGTACATCTTGGTACGGCCGTTCACATCGTCCGACTTCACTGTGAGCATTTCTTGCAGAGTGTAAGCAGCACCGTATGCTTCCAGTGCCCAGACCTCCATCTCCCCGAAACGCTGACCACCGAACTGCGCCTTACCACCCAGCGGCTGCTGGGTAACCAGGCTGTAAGAACCGGTAGAACGCGCGTGCATCTTGTCGTCTACCAAGTGGTTCAGCTTCAGCATGTACATGTAGCCAACGGTAACTGGACGCTCGAACTTGTTGCCGGTACGGCCGTCGGTCAGCTGCATCTGGCCGCTTTCCGGCAGGTCTGCCAGTTTCAGCATGGCCTTGATTTCGCTTTCCTTGGCGCCGTCGAACACTGGAGTGGCCATTGGAACGCCGCCACGCAGGTTGTTCGCCAGATCGAGGATTTCCTGATCGGAGAAGCTGTCCAGATCTTCGTTACGACCGCCGATCTGGTTGTAGATCTCGTCCAGGAAGGTGCGCAGTTCAGCGACTTTACGCTGCTCTTCGACCATCCGGTTGATCTTCTCGCCCAGACCTTTGGCCGCGAGGCCCAGGTGGGTTTCGAGGATCTGACCAACGTTCATACGCGAAGGTACGCCCAGCGGGTTGAGGACCACGTCGACCGGGGTGCCATTGGCATCGTGCGGCATGTCTTCAACCGGCATGATCACGGAGACCACACCCTTGTTACCGTGACGACCGGCCATCTTGTCGCCCGGCTGGATGCGGCGACGGATTGCCAGGTAAACCTTGACGATTTTCAGCACGCCTGGAGCCAGGTCATCGCCCTGCTGCAGTTTGCGCTTCTTGTCTTCGAACTTGTCGTCCAGCAGACGGCGACGATCAACGATGTAGGCCTGAGCCTTCTCGAGCTGCTCGTTCAGAGCATCTTCAGCCATGCGCAGTTTGAACCACTGGCCGTGCTCAAGACCGTCGAGTACTTCGTCGGTGATGTCCTGACCTTTCTTCAGGCCGGCGCCGCCTTCAGCCTTGTGGCCTACCAGTGCGGAACGCAGACGCTCGAAAGTCGCGCCTTCAACGATGCGGAACTCTTCGTTCAGATCCTTGCGGATCTCGTCCAGCTGGGACTTCTCGATCGACAGTGCACGAGCATCACGCTCAACGCCGTCACGGGTGAAGACCTGTACGTCGATGACAGTACCTTTGGTGCCGGTTGGCACGCGCAGGGAGGTGTCTTTAACGTCGCTGGCTTTTTCACCGAAGATTGCACGCAGCAGTTTTTCTTCCGGAGTCAGTTGGGTCTCGCCTTTCGGAGTGACCTTGCCAACCAGGATGTCGCCTGCGCCTACTTCAGCACCTACGTAAACGATACCGGCTTCGTCCAGCTTGTTCAGTGCAGCTTCACCCACGTTCGGGATGTCCGCAGTGATTTCCTCTGGGCCAAGCTTGGTGTCACGGGCCACACAGGTCAGTTCCTGAATGTGGATCGTGGTGAAACGGTCTTCCTGAACCACACGCTCGGACAGGCAGATGGAGTCTTCGAAGTTGAAGCCGTTCCATGCCATGAACGCGATGCGCATGTTCTGACCCAGTGCCAGTTCACCCATGTCGGTGGACGGGCCGTCGGCCATGATGTCGCTACGCTGAACGCGATCACCTTTACGCACCAGCGGACGCTGGTTGATGCAGGTGTTCTGGTTCGAGCGGGTGTATTTGGTCAGGTTGTAGATGTCGACACCGGCTTCACCGGTTTCCACTTCGTCATCGGCAACACGAACCACGATACGGCTGGCATCGACGGAATCGATCACGCCACCACGACGAGCCACGACACAAACGCCGGAGTCACGGGCAACGTTACGCTCCATGCCGGTACCTACCAGCGGCTTGTCAGCGCGCAGAGTCGGTACAGCCTGACGCTGCATGTTCGAACCCATCAACGCACGGTTGGCGTCGTCGTGCTCGAGGAACGGAATCAGCGACGCTGCAACCGACACAACCTGCTTCGGCGAAACGTCCATCAGGGTGACGTCTTCCGGCGCCTTGACGGTGAATTCGTTCAGGTGACGTACGGCAACCAGTTCGTCGATCAGGACTTTCTGCTCGTTCATGGTCGCCGAAGCCTGCGCGATCACGTGATCGGCTTCTTCAATAGCGGACAGGAACACGATCTCGTCGGTGACCACACCCTCTTTCACCACGCGGTACGGGCTTTCCAGGAAGCCGTACTGGTTGGTGCGAGCGTACGCAGCCAGGGAGTTGATCAGGCCGATGTTCGGACCTTCCGGCGTTTCAATCGGGCAGACACGACCGTAGTGAGTCGGGTGTACGTCACGGACTTCGAAGCCTGCGCGCTCACGAGTCAGACCGCCAGGGCCGAGTGCAGAGACACGACGCTTGTGGGTGATCTCGGACAGCGGGTTGTTCTGGTCCATGAACTGCGACAGCTGGCTGGAACCGAAGAACTCTTTCACCGCCGCAGCCACTGGCTTGGCGTTGATCAGGTCTTGCGGCATCAGGCCTTCGCTTTCAGCCATCGACAGACGCTCTTTGACCGCACGCTCAACACGTACCAGGCCAACGCGGAACTGGTTCTCGGCCATTTCGCCTACGCAGCGAACACGACGGTTACCCAGGTGGTCGATGTCATCGACGATGCCTTTACCGTTGCGGATGTCGACCAGAGTCTTCAGGACCGCGACGATATCTTCCTTGCACAGCACGCCCGAACCTTCGATCTCGGTACGACCGATACGACGGTTGAACTTCATCCGGCCGACCGCAGACAGGTCATAGCGCTCAGGGCTGAAGAACAGGTTGTTGAACAGGGTCTCGGCAGCGTCTTTGGTTGGCGGCTCGCCTGGACGCATCATGCGATAGATCTCGACCAGCGCTTCCAATTGGTTGCTGGTGGAGTCGATCTTCAGTGTGTCGGAGACGAACGGACCACAGTCGATGTCGTTGGTGTACAGGGTCTCGATGCGAACGACCTGGGCCTTGGCGATCTTTGCCAGGACTTCAGTGTTCAGCTCGGTGTTGCATTCGGCCAGGATTTCGCCGGTAGCCGGGTGCACGATAGCCTTGGCGGTGGTGCGACCAAGGACGTAGTCCAGTGGCACGTCCAGCGTCTTGATACCGGCTTTTTCGATCTGGTTGATGTGGCGCGCGGTAATACGGCGGCCTTGCTCAACGATGACCTTGCCCTTCTCGTCCTGGATGTCCAGAACCGCAACTTCACCACGCAGGCGCGATGGCACCAGTTCCAGGCTGAGGGTTTCGCCGCTCAGGTGGAATACGTTGGTGGTGTAGAACGCGTCCAGCACTTCTTCGGTGGTGTAACCGAGTGCGCGCAGCAGGACCGAAGCCGGCAGTTTGCGACGACGGTCGATACGCACGAAGACGCAGTCTTTCGGGTCGAATTCGAAGTCCAGCCACGAACCGCGGTAAGGAATGATGCGAGCCGAGTACAGCAGTTTGCCGGAGCTGTGCGTCTTGCCGCGGTCGTGGTCGAAGAACACGCCCGGGGAACGGTGCAGCTGGGAAACGATAACACGCTCGGTACCGTTGATTACAAAGGTACCGTTCTCAGTCATCAGGGGAATTTCACCCATGTAGACTTCTTGCTCTTTGATGTCCTTGATCGCTTTGTTCGACG
>NZ_RCOA01000013.1:0-11364 GCF_004307585.1 Pseudomonas sp. Sample_20
GCCCAGGCCAAGGAAGGCTTGCCGGTGACGGCGGACAAGAACTGGGTGATCGTCAAGCCGGAAGAAATCCAATAAAAGCAGCTGATAGCGGCAAGCTACAAGCCGCAAGAAAAAGCAAGGCGGCTCTTGCTTGCAGCTTGGCGCTTATTTGATCGTTCCCACGCTCTGCGTGGGAATGCAGCCCGTGACGCTCCGCGTCACTGGACGCGGAGCGTCCCTTGAGGCGTTCCCACGCAGAGCGTGGGAACGATCACCTTTGCTTGCAGCTTGCAGCTTGCAGCTTGCAGCTGTAGCTGCCTCAAATCCCGTCGAGCATCGCCTTGTTGCGCACCGCGCCCTTGTCGGCACTGGTCGCCAGCAGGGCGTAGGCCTTGAGCGCGGTGGTCACTTTGCGTGGGCGCACCTCGACCGGTTTCCAGCCTTTCTTGTCCTGCTCGGCGCGGCGTGCCGCCAGTTCTTCGTCGCTGACCAACAGGTTGATCGAGCGGTTCGGAATGTCGATCAGCACCTTGTCGCCATCCTGCACCAGACCAATCGCGCCACCGGCCGCAGCCTCTGGCGAAGCGTGACCGATCGACAGGCCGGAAGTACCGCCAGAGAAACGCCCGTCGGTGAGCAGCGCGCAGGCTTTGCCCAGGCCTTTGGATTTCAGGTAGGACGTCGGGTAGAGCATTTCCTGCATGCCCGGGCCGCCTTTCGGGCCTTCGTAGCGAATGATGACGATGTCGCCTTCCTTCACTTCGTCGGCGAGGATGCCGCGCACGGCGCTGTCCTGGCTTTCGAAAATCTTCGCGTTGCCTTCGAAGACGTGGATCGACTCATCGACCCCGGCGGTTTTCACCACGCAGCCGTCCTGCGCGATGTTGCCGTACAGCACGGCGAGGCCGCCTTCTTTCGAATAGGCGTGCTCGAAGCTGCGGATGCAGCCGTTTTCACGGTCGTCGTCGAGGGTTTCCCAACGGGTCGACTGGCTGAACGCGGTCTGGGTCGGAATGCCCGCAGGGCCTGCCTTGAAGAAGTGATGCACGGCTTCGTCGCTGGTCTGGGTGATGTCCCACTTGGCGATGGCTTCTTCCATGCTGCGGCTGTGTACGGTCGGCAGGTCGGTGTGCAGCAGGCCGCCACGGGCCAGCGAACCGAGGATGCTGAAAATGCCGCCGGCGCGGTGCACGTCTTCCATGTGGTACTTCTGGATGTTCGGTGCGACTTTGCACAGCTGTGGCACGCTGCGCGAGAGACGGTCGATGTCGCGCAGGTCGAAATCGATCTCGGCTTCCTGGGCAGCTGCGAGCAAGTGCAGGATGGTGTTGGTCGAACCGCCCATGGCGATATCGAGCATCATCGCGTTCTCGAACGCCTTGAAGTTGGCGATGTTGCGCGGCAGCACGGAGTCATCGTTCTCGCCGTAGTAACGCTTGCACAGCTCGACGATGGTGCGACCGGCCTGGAGGAACAGCTGTTCGCGGTCGCTGTGGGTAGCCAGAGTCGAACCGTTGCCCGGCAAGGCCAGACCCAGTGCTTCGGTCAGGCAGTTCATCGAGTTGGCGGTGAACATGCCGGAGCACGAACCGCAGGTCGGGCAGGCGCTACGCTCGTACTCGGCGACTTTCTCGTCAGAAGCGCTGGAGTCGGCGGCGATTACCATGGCGTCGACGAGGTCGAGGCCGTGGGAAGCGAGTTTGGTCTTGCCCGCTTCCATCGGACCACCGGAGACGAAGATCACCGGGATGTTCAGGCGCAGCGCGGCCATCAGCATGCCCGGGGTGATCTTGTCGCAGTTGGAAATGCACACGATGGCGTCGGCGCAGTGGGCATTGACCATGTACTCGACGGAGTCGGCGATGATCTCGCGACTCGGCAGCGAATACAGCATGCCGTCGTGGCCCATGGCAATGCCGTCATCGACAGCAATGGTGTTGAATTCCTTGGCCACGCCACCGGCGCGTTCGATTTCGCGGGCGACCAGTTGACCCAGGTCCTTCAGGTGCACATGCCCCGGGACGAACTGGGTGAACGAGTTGGCGATGGCAATGATCGGCTTCTTGAAGTCGTCATCTTTCATGCCGGTGGCGCGCCACAGTGCGCGGGCGCCGGCCATGTTGCGGCCGTGGGTGGATGTTTTCGAGCGGTAATCTGGCATGGAGCACTCCGGGCGGCTAATCACGTACTAAAGGGGAGTGAGCTTCTGTTGACCTCTGAAACACCCGAAAAATGGCCGTGTGTCCGGAAGCTGCCGATGACGTTGCGGGATCGCCGCTGGTCTCAGCCTGAGCTCATAAACCCGCCGGGGATGAATGGCGATGAATGAGGCGATTCTACACCGCTGGCGTCGCGAGGGAATGGCGCAAAGCGTTGTTCCCCCGCTGAAGAGGCACGCGGGATGACGACTGGCAGGATCAGTGGTCGCCTCCTGGCATCACCGGATTGCTGCGCAGGTTGCTGACGCGACGGCCAATCACGCTGTTGAGCAACAGCGATACGCCGCTCAACACCACGAAGCCGTAACCCAGCGTCGCTTGCAGGTTGGCCGGGCCGAGGCTGATCAAGGCGCTGACCAGCCCGCCACAGATAAAGATGATGGTGCTGCCGGCGGACGCCGATGCGCCGGCATTTTCGGCGAACAGGCTCATGGCGCGTGAGGTGGCCGGTGGTCGTGAAATGGTCGTGCCCACCGTGCAGATCAGCATCGGAATCAGCACCGTCGCCGCGGACAGATCATGATTGGCCGCCAGATAGAGCATCACCAGTCCCGAGAGCAGGATCAGACTCAGCCCGGTGAAAATCTGCTGTTGCGCATTGATATGCCGATTCAGCACGCTGGCGAACAGGCCGCCAAAGACATAGGCGGCGCCGTAGATCAGCAGGATCAAGGCAAAATCGTAAGGTGCCATCTGCAGCTGCTCCATGAAGATCAGCGGCGAAATGACAATGAAGGAAAAGTGGCAGGCGAAAGCGAAGGCGGAAATCAGCCAGCAGCCGACGAATTCGAAATTGCTCAGCACCAATCTGTAGGGCTTTATGAAACCCCCATGTGGCCCATTCTGAACGGGCCGGCTGTTATCGAGCAGCCGCCACGTCTTCACCAGAACCACGGCGGCCAAGGCGATGAACACCCAGAAGCTGCCGCGCCAGCCGAGCGTGGCCTGCAGAAACGTGCCCGCCAATGGTGATACCGAAATGAAGATGCCCGTGGCGGTGACCATCAGGATCCGCAGGCGATCACGCTCGTTGCCTTCGAACAGATCCTGCACCAGTGCCTGGGACAGCACGAAGCAACCGCATCCCAGCGCCTGCATCACCCGGAAAATCAGGAACAGCGTGTAGTCATTGCTCAGCACGCAGCCCAGTGCGCCGAGCAGCGACACGCTCATGCCGGCAAGCAGCAGACCTTTGCGCCCGATCACATCGGACAACGGGCCGATCAATAACTGGGCAAATGCGATGCCCACGGCAAACAGACTGATCGACAGGGCGATGTCGTTTGACGATCGGCCAAAGTGGGCTGCCAATGCCGGAAAGGAAGGCAGCAGCACATCCAGCGGAAACACGCCAAGCAGGATCATCGCCAGCAGCAGGCTGATTGCTCCGCGCTGCTGTCGGCGGGTGGTTGCACGGCTGTGTTTATCCATCGATCAATCCTGCTTTGGCGAAGAGTGTCTGGTTATGGGGCAATGCAAAGAAGCCGGCCTTGTGCAGGGCCTCCACAGTAGGCTTGCAGCCAGCGCGTGCACGAGCGCGGTTGGCCTGCACCGTTACCGTGCTGCCGACAATCTCCATCACGTCGATCTCGGCGATACCGGCCGAACGCAGGCTTTGTTGCAGCCAGCTTTCATCCGCTTCGAAGAAGATGGAAATGATCTCCACGAGGGTCTTGCTGGCGAACAGGCGCTGACGACTGTTCATCGCAATCCAGAAATAATGGAAGGCTTCGGCGAAATAACGGCTGTGCCGGGCTTCGTCGGCAAGGTGATCACGCAGCATGTCGTTCACGCTGGACACCAGCGTGTCGCGGCAGACCTCCAGCAACTCGCGGGCAATGATCGTTTCCGAGACAAATCCCAGCAGGAACCAGGCCAGAGCGCGGTTTTTCTCCGGCGTGCGCGCGATCAAGGCGTTCATGCGGCTGATTCGCTTCGGAATGACCGGACGCCGGGTGATGCTGTAATACGCAGCGATCTGCTCGGCAATCTGGTTGGAAAACAGCGCGTGGTAGCCCTCGTCGGTATACAGCTGCAGTGCCGCATGTTTCATCGGCAGCGGTATGTAGATGGGCAGTTCGCGGTGCGCGATGACTTCCACGGCGCGGTTGACGATGCGGTGTTCGAGCAGGGTGGTGTAATCGAGGAAATACACCAGATGATTGGCGGTAAGGCGGTGCAGGGTTTCGCGACCCTTGGCCTGGATGGCCGGATGCGCCAGATAGGGCACGAAGGCCGGGGGGAACCAGTAGCGGGTTTGCAATTGCTGCTCGACATCGCCCGGTAAACGGTAGTCATGGGTACTGCTGCGTACCGATGCACGGCTCTCCCAGTCTGGAAGCGTGAATTTCAGCGACCATGACACCGGGGCTTCGCTCTCGTCCATCGCCGTGGGAATCATGACTGTGCTCCGCTGAGCAGATCACGCATTTCCTGGCACATGGTGTGACCATCGCTTTCGCCGCAACCGACAAAGAACAGCGGTTGCTCGGCGCTGCCGGCGATGCCGAGCAGGATTTCAACCTGTGCATCGGCAAATGCGCCGGTCAGCCAAGTGTTCAGCCCCAGCGTTGTTGCTACCAGTTGAAAGGTTTGCGAGAGATGACCGGCCTCGATGAATGCCATGCGATAGGCGCGCGAGTGTTCGTACTTCCACCAGAGACGATCAAACCTGGCGGTGATGAACACGCCCAGCGGCAGGTTGTTGATGAAGTGCTGGCCGCCGAGCAATTGGCCCAGTTCCGGATCCGGCAGCGCATTGATCCGACTCAGAGCGTGTTCGGCAGGGTGGTAGGCGTAGATGCCGGGTTCCAGCCCGCTGACATTTTGCGCCAGGACAAATCCCTCACAGGCGTTCAATCCGCCGCCGGACGGGCAGCTCCGGCGGGCCTCGAGACCCGGCGCGACCGGATCGGCGTGGGCATCTTCGCGCGGGGGAAGATAGCCAAGGGTCAGATAGAGCAGCGTGCCGACCTCGTTCAGTGTCACCGCGGCACCGGTGTAGGAACGACAGGTTTTGCGCCTCATCAGGGCCTGAGTCAGGCTGTCATGATTAATGGCGCCCGGTACGGGCAGGGTAATCAAGGGCTGCACTGATCGCGGCGCCCGGGTGTCTGCAGGTTCTGGCTTCGCCAGCACTTCGCTGCAGTGCGCCAGATATTGCCTGGACCACTCGTGAATATTCCGAGGCGTATGTGCGCAAGGTATATTTTGTGTGCCGATGTGATAAATCTTCGATAGTTCATCCCAGCCCCAATCCGGGGTGTCTATTTTTGAAGTTGTTAGAATGCCTGCGTCCAGAAGTTGTCTATCTATTATGTTATTGGGGTCAAATATATCAGGGTTGTGTATAAGGCTGGCGAGGCGATGGGAGTATTCAAGATCAAGTTCGTGTTGAGTGTGGTTCTTGTAGTTCCAGACTACTTGTCCGGGCGGGCGCGGCAATATAAAAAGAAAAGGATTGATATACATGGGTTCAGATCACTCAGGAAAAGTCTGATGGACGCCAGAGTGCCGGCACTCTCCGGCGTCCAGGCTACTTAGCGGCCGGTGGCTGCAACCAGAAAGGCCAGGTTGGCGAGTTTGTCTGTTTCGAGATAAATGGTTTTCATGATGTGAACTCCTTGTTCGTTGGTAGTTGAGTCGCTTCGTTGCGACAACTTCATATTAGTTTGTAATCGAATATTGGCAAGCGGATATTAAGTAGGAATATTCCAGTAATTTTGTCGGAGTGATCTTTTGCAGGAGGCTTACTGTGTAGGTTTAATTTCCATGTTTTACAGGCATGACGAAACTTCCTGCAAGGCGGCGAGAAAGAAGTTGTAGGAAGAGGGCAGGGCACTCATGTCGAGTGTGAAAAAAACGGGGGGAGGGCGCGCAAAAAAAAAGGGGAGCTCAGTGGCTCCCCGGTGTTCAAGCGCAATCAGCTGTTGGGCAGCAGACGGCAGGTGATGCTTTTGATGTAACGGGTTTCAGCGATGGCCGGATGCACCGGATGATCCGGACCCTGACCGCCACGCTCGAGCATCTGGATATTGCGGTCCAAGTGACGGGCGCTGGTCAGCAGGATGTTCTGCAGATCATCTTCCGGCAGGTGCATGGAGCACGAAGCACTGACCAGAATGCCGTCCTTGGTCAGCAGGCGCATGGCTTGCTCGTTGAGACGACGGTAGGCGCCTTCGCCGTTCTTCATGTCTTTCTTGCGTTTGATGAAGGCCGGCGGATCGGCAACGATCACGTCGAAGCGTTCTTCGCTGGCTTTGAGTTCCTTCAAGGCTTCGAAGACGTCGCCTTCGATGCAGGTCATCTTGTCAGCGAAGCCGTTCAGCGCGGCGTTGCGCTCGACACCGTCGAGGGCGAATGCAGAGGCGTCGACGCAGAACACTTCGCTGGCGCCGAACGCAGCGGCCTGCACGCCCCAGCCACCGATGTAGCTATAGAGATCAAGTACGCGTTTGCCCTTGGCGTAAGGTGCCAGGCGCGCGCGGTTCATGCGGTGATCGTAAAACCAGCCGGTTTTCTGCCCTTGAATGACCGGCGCTTCGAACTTGACGCCGTTCTCTTCCAGCGCGACCCATTCCGGTACCAGACCGAACACGGTTTCGACGTAGCGGTTGAGGCCTTCGGCGTCGCGGGCGGCGGAGTCGTTCTTGAACAGGATGCCGCTTGGCTTGAGCACCTGGGTCAACGCGGCGACCACGTCGTCTTTATGCGCTTCCATGGTCGCCGAAGCGATCTGCACCACGAGGATGTCGCCGAAACGATCGACCACCAGACCCGGCAGCAGGTCGGAGTCGCCGTAGACCAGACGATAGAACGGCTTGTCGAACAGACGCTCGCGCAACGACAGCGCGACGTTCAGGCGATGCACCAGCAACGACTTGTCGAGGGCCAGTTTGATGTCGCGCGACAGCAGGCGCGCGCAGATCAGGTTGTTCGGGCTCATGGCGACGATGCCCAACGGCTTGCCGCCAGCGGCTTCGAGCACCGCCTGATCGCCGGCCTTGAAGCCGTGCAGAGGCGTGGCGGCCACGTCGATTTCGTTGCTGTAGACCCACAAGTGGCCGTTGCGCAGGCGACGGTCGGCGTTGGCTTTGAGGCGCAGGCTAGGCAGGGACATGACGTCGCTCCGGAAAAAAGAGCGGGAGTATAGCGTGTTGACGCGTGCTCCGGTCTGGCCTGCGATGAAAAGCGGATGGCCCCTTCGCGAGCAGGCTCGCTCCCACACTTGGAATGCATTCACCTGTGGGAGCGAGCCTGCTCGCGAAAGGATTTCGGCGCTTACGCAGCCAGTGCGTCAATCAGGGCCTGACTGAACGCCGGCACATCATCCGGCTGGCGGCTGCTGATCAGGTTGCCGTCCTTGACCACTTCCTGGTCGACCCAGTTGACCCCGGCATTGACCAGATCGTCCTTGACCGTTTTGTAGCTGGTCATGGTCTTGCCATTGACCAGCCCTGCGGAAATCAGCAGCCAGCTGCCATGACAGATCACGGCAATCGGCTTGCCCGCCGAAGCGGCAGTCTTGACCAGATGCTGAGCATCCTGATCGATACGGATGGTGTCGGAATTCTGCACACCGCCGGGCAGCAGCACGGCATCGTATTGATCGACGCTCACAGCCTGGAAAGTGTTGGTGACGGGGAAGTCGTCCGCCGGTTTGTCATGGTTCCAGCCTTTGACGGTGCCGGCCTCGGCCGAGAGGATATCGACCTGCACGCCGGCCTGCTCCAGGGCATCCTTGGGGCCGGTCATTTCGACCTGTTCGAAACCATCGGTAACCAAAATAGCGACGCGTTTGCCATTGAGGGAAGTTGCCATCGGTAAGCTCCTGAGTCTGTGGAGATTTTGCCTTCGCATCGGACCGTTGAGGTCCGATGCGCCCTACAGATTCCGAAGCCTGGGCACAGATGAAAGTTCCGGCGATGTGCCCATCGGTGTGTCGCCCTGCGGTTTCAGCGGTTAGAATCGCCGCCTGCCCCGGAGTGTGTACTTATGTCCCAAGAGCTGACCACCGAACAGATTCAACAATCGCTGCAAGGCATCAGTGTGCCGGCGCAACCGCAGATCATGGTGGATCTGCAAATGGAGCAGTACATGCCCGACCCGGACTTGGAGGTGATCGCCAAACTGATCTCTCAGGACCCCGGTCTGTCCGGCGCGCTGCTGAAAATCGTCAACTCGCCGTATTACGGCCTGAGCAACAAGATCACCTCGATCCAGCGTGCGGTGAACCTGTTGGGCAGCCGCTCGATCATCAACCTGATCAACGCGCAGTCGATCAAGGGCGAGATGAACGACGACACCATCGTCACCCTCAACCGTTTCTGGGACACCGCGCAGGATGTGGCGATGACCTGCCTGACCCTGGCCAAGCGTATAGGCACCCAGGCCGGTGACGAAGCCTATGCGTTGGGCCTGTTCCACGATTGCGGCGTGCCATTGATGCTGCAGCGTTTCCCCAATTACATGACCGTGCTGGAAGAGGCCTACGCCAGCGCCAGCCCGGAATGCCGCGTGGTCGATACGGAAAACCGTGTGTTCAACACCAACCACGCCGTGGTCGGTTACTACACCGCCAAGTCCTGGCGCCTGCCGGAGCATGTCAGCGCCGCCATCGCCAACCACCACAACGCGCTGGCGATTTTCAGCGACGAATCGTCGAAGAACAGCCAACTGAAAAACTTGCTGGCGATTCTGAAAATGGCCGAGCACATCTGCGCCTCTTATCGCGTGCTGGGCAACCAGAGCGAGGATTTCGAGTGGAGCGCGGTGGGCCCGCTGGTGCTCGATTACGTCGGTCTGTCGGACTACGACTTCGAAACACTCAAACAAACGATTCGCGACCTCGGCGCGCATTGATCCGAGGACACCATGCCTGAACTGCCGGAAGTCGAAACCACCCGTCGCGGGATCGCCCCGCACCTGGAAGGCCAGCGGGTCAGCCGGGTCATCGTCCGCGACCGGCGCCTGCGCTGGCCGATCCCCGAAGACCTCGATGTGCGCCTGTCCGGGCAGCGCATCGTGCTGGTCGAGCGGCGCGCCAAATACCTGTTGATCAACGCCGAGATCGGCACGCTGATCAGCCATTTGGGCATGTCCGGCAATCTGCGTCTGGTCGAGGCCGGGTTGCCGGCGTTGAAGCACGAGCACGTCGATATCGAACTGGAGTCGGGACTGGCCCTGCGCTACACCGATCCGCGACGCTTCGGCGCAATGCTGTGGAGCAACGACCCGCTCAATCACGAACTGCTGATTCGCCTCGGGCCGGAGCCGCTGACCGATCTGTTCGATGGCGAGCGCCTGTTCCAGCTGTCACGCGGGCGCTCGATGGCGGTCAAGCCGTTCATCATGGACAACGCGGTGGTGGTCGGGGTCGGCAATATCTATGCGACCGAAGCGCTGTTCGCCGCCGGCATCGACCCGCGCCGCGAAGCCGGGGGCATTTCCCGCGGGCGTTACTTGAAACTGGCAATCGAGATCAAACGCATCCTCGCCGCCGCCATCGAGCGTGGCGGCACGACATTGCGCGATTTCATTGGCGGCGACGGTCAGCCGGGCTATTTCCAGCAGGAGCTGTTTGTCTACGGCCGGGGAGGGCAGCACTGCAAGGTCTGCGGCACCGGATTGCGCGAAGTGAAGCTGGGCCAGCGCGCCAGCGTGTTTTGCCCGCGCTGCCAGACGTGAAAAAATCCTTCGGTCTATAGTGAGAAGTCTCACTGCTCAGCCCGAAGGATCGTGCCATGAAAGTCCTGCAAGTCTTCTTCGTCACGCTGCTGTTGTGTTCCAGCCTGGCCGTTCAGGCCTCGGAAACCGGCAGCGGTGATCCGCGTTACACCATCCAGAATCCCCCGGCCTACGCCATGCTTGGCGACCTGCTGATTGCCCGACCTTTGCTGGTGGTGGCCACGGTGATCGGTGCGGGAGCGTTTGTGGTGTCGTTGCCGTTTACCGCACTGGGCGGCGGTGTTGGCGATGCCGGTCAGGCGCTGGTGGTTGACCCGGCGAAAGCGGCGTTTGTGCGGTGTCTGGGGTGTACAGGGGAGGGGTTTGAGCAGCGCGAGTGAGCTGATCGGGTTTCAGTGGTGTGGCTGATGGCCCATTCGCGAGCAGGCTCGCTCCCACAGGGGAATGCATTGCAAATGTGGGAGCGAGCCTGCTCGCGAAGAGGGCCGGACGGGCGCTGAAGAGATCAAGCCTTGCCGGTGATCTTGCGGTACTTCTCCATCAACTGTTCTTCAGTCTCCGGACGGGCTTCGTCCAGTGGAATGCAATCCACCGGGCAGACCTGCTGGCACTGCGGCTCGTCGTAGTGGCCGACGCACTGGGTGCACAGGTTCGGGTCGATCACGTAGATCTCTTCGCCTTGGGAAATGGCGGCGTTCGGGCACTCGGGTTCGCAGACGTCGCAGTTGATGCAATCGTCGGTGATGATCAGGGACATGCTAACTCCAGCCGGGGCGGCAGGCCCGGGCGCTATAAATCAATGCGCGCAATTGTGCCGCATTGGCGAGCGCAGTGCACGCGGGGGCGATCAAGGGCACGAGACTGCAATCTTCAAAAGCAAAGATCGCAGCCTGCGGCAGCTCCTACTTTTTGAAGCGCAGGGTCAGCGCGTCGGCCACGGCCGGGTGGACGAACTTGCTGATATCGCCGCCCAGCGCGGCAATCTCCCGCACCAGCGTCGAGGAAATGAACGAATAACGCTCCGACGGCGTGAGAAACAGGCTCTCCACATCCGGCGCCAGTTGGCGGTTCATGTTGGCCAGCTGGAATTCGTATTCGAAGTCCGACACCGCACGCAGACCACGCAGGAACACATTGGCGTTCTGCTCTTTGGCGAAATGCGCGAGCAGCGTCGAGAAACCGACCACTTCCACGTTCGGCAGGTGTTTGGTGACCTCGCGAGCCAGTTCGACCCGTTGTTCCAGCGGGAACAGCGGGTTCTTTTTCGGGCTGGCGGCGACCGCAATGATCACGTGATCGAACAGGCGCGAGGCGCGTTCGACCAGATCGCCATGGCCCTTGGTAATAGGGTCGAAGGTACCTGGGTACAACACTCGGTTCATCGCGTCGTCCTGGCGGGAGTCCGTTGGGGAGTCGGATGGTATCGCAGCCTTCCCGGTCGGCCAAGTCGCCTGTTGGGTAAGAAAGCACTATAGACGAT
>NZ_RCOA01000106.1:0-11249 GCF_004307585.1 Pseudomonas sp. Sample_20
CCCGACCTCTCGGCCAAGGAGCAGCACGAAGTCGAGAAGAGCCAGCCGCCGCGCGCGGCCGTTCTGCACGAAATCATCCGCACTCAGGGCGACCAGGAGCTGGAGCGTAGCATTGCCGCGCTGTGGTGGTCGGCGCTGGCGGCAGGGTTGACCATGGGCCTGTCGCTGATGGGCATGGGATTGCTCAACTCGCGCCTGCCCGATGGCGACGAATTCAAGGTGATCGCCAGTTTCGGCTACTGCGCCGGTTTCCTCGCAGTGATCCTCGCGCGCCAGCAACTGTTTACCGAAAACACCCTGACCGCCGTGCTGCCGGTGATGACCAGGCCGACGCTGAAGAATTTCCTGCGCCTGATCCGTCTATGGACAGTGGTATTGGTCGGCAACCTCTGCGGGACGATTCTGGTGGCGTACGTGATGCTGGAACTGCCGATTTTCGACAGCAAGACCGACGTCGCCTTCCTCGAAATCGGCCGCAAGGTCATGGAGCACAGCGCCAGTCAGATGTTCGCCAAGGGCATCGTCTCCGGCTGGATGATCGCCACCATGGTCTGGATGATCCCGTCCATGGAGAGCGCGAAGATGTGGATCATCATCCTCATCACCTACTTCATGGCGCTGGGCGACTTCACCCACATCGTCGTCGGATCCGCGGAAGTGTCCTATCTTGTGTTTGCCGGCGAGTTGCCGTGGAGTGATTTCTGGGCGGTGTTCGCCGGGCCGACGCTGGCGGGAAATATCATCGGCGGCAGCTTTATCTTCGCGCTGATCAGCCATGCGCAAATTCGCAGTGAAAGCGGTGCGCCGAAGGAATCTGCAGATCAGGCTGTTAAGCCCGATCCGCAGTCGATCAAGAAATGATCAGTGGTGGGCTTGCTCAGCCACGCTGGCCGGCTCGTTGCGCGTCGCGTGCTTGACCAGTTTGCCGATGGTCAGGCCCTGCAGCAGGATCGACGACAGCACGACGATGTAGGTGATGCTCAGCAGCAGGTCGCGTTCCGGGCCCAGCGGCAGGGCCAGCGCCAGTGCCACCGAAACACCGCCGCGCAAACCGCCCCAGGTCAGGATGCGGATGGTGCCGGCCGGCACTGAGCGCCAGCGACGCAGCAGCAGGATCGCCGGCGCCACGGTAAGCAGACGCGACAACAGAATCGCCACCGCCAGCAGACCTGCGGCGGCCATGTGCAGCCAGTTGAACGGCAGCAGCAACAACTCCATGCCGATCAGCGCAAACAGCAGCGCGTTGAGCATGTCATCGAGCAACTCCCAGAAACCGTCCAGATAGCGCCGGGTCATGTCGTTCATTGCCAGATTGCGCCCGAGGTTGCCGATGATCAGACCGGCCACCACCATCGCGATCGGTGCCGAGACGTGCAACTCGGTGGACATCGCCGAGCCACCGATCACCAGGGCCAGGGTCAGCATCACGGTGATCTGGTGCTGCTCGACGCTTTTGATCATCCGATAGACCAGATAACCAATCAGTCCGCCGAACAACACACCACCAATCGCCTCATGGACGAAGAGCATGGCCGTGGCGCTGACGGTCGGGGTTTCGCCCAGTTGCGCGATGCCCAGCAGCACGGTGAAGACCACCACCGCCGTGCCGTCGTTGAACAGTGATTCGCCGACGATGGTGGTTTTCAGTGGCTTCGAAGCGTTGGCGGTACGCAACACGCCGAGCACGGCAATCGGGTCGGTCGGTGAGATCAGCGCGCCGAACAACAGGCAGTAGAGGAAACTCACATGCCAGCCGAACAGGGCAAAAATGTAGAAGGCCAGGCTGCCGATCACCACGGTGGCGATCAACACACCGAAGGTCGCCAGCAGGCCGATCGGCCAGCGGTAGCTGCGCAAATCATTGAGGTTGACGTGCAGGGCGCCGGCGAACAGCAGGAACGAGAGCATCCAGTTCATCAGCAGATCGCCGAAATCGATCTGGCCGATCAGTTGCTGCACGCGGTCTTCGAGGCCGGGAAAACCGAGGACGCTGAGGCCTTGCAGGAGCAGTGAGAACAGCAGGGCGGTAACCATCACGCCGATGGTCGGCGGCAGGCCGATAAAGCGGAAATTGACGAAGGTCAGGAGGGTGGTGAGGCAGATGAAAGCGGCGACGAGTTCAAGCATCCGGGGTCCTTTGGATGGAGAGTGAATGGAGCGCGACCGGAGGTTGGACGCAGGGGTTTGATGGGCAAACAGCGACATGGGACACACCACAGTTCATTGTGGCGAGGGGATTTATTCCCGCTCGGCGGCGAAGCCGTCGCAATCGGGCTTATCGATTATTCCTGACAAAACCCGATTGAAGGTTTTTGGGGCTGCTGCGCAGCCCAACGGGGATAAATCCCCTCGCCACAGGTAGTCAGTCGCAGAGGTCTCAGCCAGACACATTGACCGCACTCGCCCGCCGACGTTGCAGGTAAATGAACAACAGCGCCGTCAGCACCGTCAGCACGCCGACCAGCGCCCCGGTCCACGGCAGGTCCGCCAGATCCGCGCCGCTGGCAACCACCAGCCCGCCAATCCAGGCACCTGCTGCGTTGCCCAGATTGAACGCGCTCTGGTTCAGCGTCGAACCCAGATTCGGCGCTTCGTGCGCCTGATCGATGATCAACAGCTGCAGAATCGGGCACAGCGCAAAAGCGAAAATTCCCCACAGCACCAGAGTGATCGCCGCCGGAATCACCGAACGGCTGGTCTGGCTGAACGCCGCGAGAATCACCACGACCGCCAGTGCCACGCCGACCAGTGACGGCAGCAAGCGGCTGTCGGCCAGGCGCCCGCCGAGCATGCTGCCCGCTGTCAGGCCGACGCCGAACAACAGCAGCATCACCGTCACGCCGTGGGGGCTGACGCCAGTGATGTCTTGCAGGATCGGTGCGATATAGGTGAACACGCTGAACAGGCTGGTCGAGGCCAGCACGCTCATGCCCAGCGCCAGCAGCACGTTGGCCTTGCCCAGCACTTTGAATTCGCTGGCGAGGTTGGCTTTGTCCATTGCGATGTGTTTTGGCAGCCACAACCACTGCGCCAGCGCCGCAACAATGCCGATCACCGACACCGCCCAGAAGGTCGAGCGCCAGCCAGCGTATTGGCCAAGCGCTGTGCCGAGTGGCACGCCGAGCACGTTGGCCAGGGTCAGGCCGGTGAACATCATGGCAATGGCTTGCGCGCGTTTGTTCGGCGCCACCAGGCCGGCGGCAACCACCGAGCCAATGCCGAAAAACGCCCCATGACACAGCGCCGTGACCACCCGCGCCGCCATTAGCGTCGCGTAGTTCGGCGCGAGCGCGCAGAGCACGTTGCCGAGGATGAACATCAGCGTCATGCCCAGCAGTGTCGCTTTGCGCGGCATATTGGCGGTGCCGATCGCCAGGATCGGTGCGCCGAACACCACGCCCAGGGCGTAACCGGTGATCAGCAGCCCGGCGTGAGGAATGCTCACCGCCAGATCGCGGGCGACGTCGGGGAGCAGGCCCATGATGACGAATTCGGTAGTGCCGATGCCGAATGCGGCAACAGCGAGTGCAAGCAAAGCGAGGGGCATGCGCAAGGTCTCTGTCGGTAGTCTTGACGCTTTGATCAGGCATACGCGTGCCAGCGACCGTTTTCGAAGAAAGCGGAGCAGGCAGCTTTTATTGGAATTTTTTGGTGTGCAGCTGAGTACGGCGCGGTGGGTTGCAGTATAAACAGCTGCTGACACATGGCGAATCAATAATCTGACTAATCGACGGCTCACTGGAATTGCCGTGTTATATCCAGCTGAAAGAACCTTTCTGCCGGGCGCGGCTCTTAGCCTGTGGGCAGGTGCTGATCGGCATGCTGGTGATGAAGTTCTGATCGCTCGCCAATTTCACCAATCGAAAAAAAGGACGACGTTATGACAGTGGCTCTGTGGTGTGTGTTGATCGCGATTTTCCTGCCGTACGTGTGCACGATCGTGGCGAAGGCCACCGGCGGTTTCCGCCTCAAGGACAATTATGATCCACGGGACTTTCTCGACAGCGTCGATGGCGTCGCCCGTCGCGCCCACGCCGCGCAACTGAACAGCTTTGAAGTAACGCCGGCGTTTGCCGCTGCGGTGATCGTTGCGCATCTGGTCGGCACTGCGCAGCTGGTGACGGTCAATGTGCTGGCCGTGCTGTTTATCACCAGTCGCCTGCTGTACATCATTTGCTATCTGGCCGACTGGGCTGCACTGCGTTCGGTGGTGTGGTTTATCGGGATGGGGCTGATTGCTTCGTTCTTCTTTGTGTCGATCTGATTATCGGCTGTTGCTGCCGGCCTCTTCGCGAGCAGGCTCGCTCCCACATGGAAATGCATTCCAGATGTGGGAGCGAGCCTGCTCGCGAAAGCGATGGATCAGACGACGAAGAACCTAAGACTTTTGCTTCGGTGTATCCGCCACCTGCGGCACTTGCGGCAACGCCGCCCCTTTGGGCCAGAGCATCCAGATCTGCCCCTGCTGCTTCATGTCCCCGGCCAGTTGCCCGGCCGCATCACCAGTGCCCCAGAACAGATCCGCGCGCACCTCGCCGGCAATCGCGCCACCGGTATCCTGCGCCGCGACCGGGCGCACCAGTGGGGTGCCATCCGGTTTGGTGGTCGACAGCCATAACAGACTGCCCAACGGAATCACCTTGCGATCCACCGCAGCGCTGTAGCCGGCGGTCAGCGGCACGTTCAGCGAGCCACGCGGGCCTTCGTTGCTGTCCGGGTTGCGGGTGAAGAACACGTAGCTCGGGTTGCTGGCGAGCAGTTCCGGGATGCGCGTCGGGTTGGCCTTGGCCCAGTTGCTGATCGCGCTCATGGTCACGTCTTCTTTCTTCAGCTCGCCTTGCTCGACCAGCCAGCGACCGATCGGTCGGTAAGGGTGGCCATTCTGATCGGCGTAGGCGATGCGCAACTGTTTGCCGTCCTCGGTCTGGATCCGGCCCGAGCCCTGGATCTGCAGAAATTGCAGGTTCATGGGGTCAGTCAGATACGCGACCACTGGCGCTTTCACACCTTTGGATTCAATGGTCGCCGCGTCGTCGTAAGGCTTGAGCACGCGTCCTTCGAGGCGGCCGCGCAGGCGCTTGCCTTTCAATTCCGGGTAGATGCTGTCGAGCGAGACGATGATCATGTCTTCCGGCACGCCATACACCGGCACGTTCGCCGTTGCGGTTGGCGTCAGGCTGCCGGGGTACACCGGTTCGTAGTAGCCGGTGATCAGACCGTTGGGATTGTCGTTCTCGGCGCGCAGGCCGTAGACATCGAGATTCTGCTTGAGGAATGCACGAATCTCGGCGGCGCTTTGCGGCACATTCACCGCCGCAGCGCAGGTCGGCCCCCAGACTGCGTCGGCTTTGAGTCGTGTGCACGCGCTGCGCCAGGAACCGAAACCGGCGACCAGATCGCTGTCGGAGACCGCAGGCAAGGCTTCCCAGGTCGCGCTGGAATAGGTAGCCAGCGCATGGGTTTTTGGTTTGGCGCTGTCGCCGCCTGTGCAACCGGCGAGGATGGCGAGCAGTGGAAGGGTGACGATAAGCGGGTGACGCCAGGCCGTGAAGCGGCTGTTCATGGAGTGATTCCTGTGCCGGTTGGCCGAGTGCTCCATGCGCTCGACCAACCCGTATTTTTAATAGGGCTATTGGTGTTTGGCGGTGAGCCGAGGATACTGGCCGCCGATTTCCGCGACCTGAAGCCATCATGACTCTGAAACCAATTGCTGTTGTATTGCTGGCCTGTCTGACCTTGTCCGCCTGTGGCGGCGTCGACCCGAATTCGCCGCTGGGCCAGCGCAAGGCCATCTTCAAGCAGATGCTCAAGACCAGCGAAGACCTCGGCGGCATGTTGCGTGGGCGCATTGCCTTCGACGGGCCGAAATTTGCCGAAGGTGCGGTCAGACTTGATGCGTTGGCCCATGAGCCTTGGAAGCATTTCCCGCAGGTGCGCGAAGAAGATCACACCAGCGCCAAAGATGATGTCTGGCAGAAACAGGCGCGTTTTCAGGAGCTGGCCCGCGCCCTCGAAGCGGCTACCGGTGAATTGGTGGTCGCCAGCCAGGTTCAGCCGTACAAGGCCAGCAATCTCGGACCGGCAGTGCAGAAAGTTGAAGATGCCTGCAGTGCTTGCCATAAAGAGTTTCGCGATCATTGATTCCTGAAGCTGCTGAGTGCCTTGTGGCGAGGGGATTTATCCCCGATGGGCTGCGAAGCAGCCCCAAACCATACAACCAAGTTTTTTCAGTCGGACCCAACTAGCCGAATGTACGACGGCTTCGCCGCCGGACGGGGATAAATCCCCTCGCCACAGGGCTTTGGTTACTTATCGATCTCGTCCAGCGCTTCCTGCAGTTCCTTGCGCGACTCGGCGAGCTTTTCCTTGCGCTTGTTGATCTTCTCCGGATCGCCCTTCTTCATGGCCTTGTCGAGGTCCGCCTGACGCTGGCTCACCTCATGCTTGGCTTCAAGCACCTTGTTCTCACGCTCTTTCTTCAGCCCGGCGTCGGTGCAATGTTCGTTCACTTCACGCAGTGCGGTTTCCAGGCCTGCCTGCTGCTCCATGTTGCCGCGCGACTTGGCCTGTTCGATCTGATTGATGATGCCCTGCTTCTTGGCAGCGCAACCGGTCAGGCCCGGGCCGTCTTCTTCGGCCATGACCGGGGCGGCCATGACGCCGCAAAGAGTAAGCAGGGCGAGCGGTGCGAGAAATTTCATAAAAGCTCCATGTGCAAAGGCAATCGGGGTGGGAGGGCACTGCGCTGTTGGAGCGTCTGGCCGGCCGTTGGGTTCCCGCCGGGCGGGGATTGCAGGTTCAGAAGCCGTCGATTCCGGCGGCTTTCAGGGTTTCACTCAAAGCCAGTACCTGCGGGTCGCGAAAGAATGCGCTCAGTTGCGCCGCGCGTCCCGGGCCGATGCCGGCTTCTGCCTGCCATTGTTCAGTGTCGCGTTGTGCAAGGGCCTGCCACGAATCGTCCAGTTGTGCCTGTCCGGTCGGCGGCATGCCCAGCGCTTTCAACCATCGAGCAAGCGGCTGTTGCCGCGCGCCGTGAAAACTCTGGATCAGACGTGCGCTGCTGCGCTCGCCGAGGCCGGCAATGTTAGCAAGCTCTGACGCATCGAGGGTCAGCCAATCCAGCAGGTGTTTCAGACGGCCTGTTTCCAAAAGTTTCTCCCAGGTGCCGCGACCGACATTCTGCATGGCCAGGCCCTGCTTGCCACTGAGCCAGGTCAGACGCGCGAGAAACTGGCTTTCACACCCCGGCGTCGGTTGCCAGCAGCTCAGGGCGTGGTAGTCGCCGGCATCGGGGATGTTGATGTCTGCCCGTTCGCTGGTGCGCAGCACGATACTGTCGAGGCGCGGAATGGTCAGCCCGGCCAGACTGATTGCCACCTGATCGCCGGGGCGGATGTCGAGGGTTTGCCAGCGCTTGAACGAGCTGACGCTGACCCGTTTGATTTCCCGGTCATCGAGTCTGACCGGCAGCAGTTCCAACACCGGGGTGATCCGCCCGGTGCGGCCGATTTTGAAATTGACCTTGCGCACCTCGGCCAATGCCTGGGCGAACGGGTATTTCCAGGCAATCGCCCAATAAGGAGCCTTGGCCTGCCAGCGTTCGGCAGGTGGCCGTTGGCTCTGACGCAGCACCACGCCGTCGCTGGCAAAGGGCAGGGGCGAGCGATACCAGTGCTCGCGCCATTTTTGCGCGTCTTCGAGTCGGCTGATGGGCTGTGTAAAGGGCTCGGTTGCAGCGAACCCCAATGCTTGAAGTTCGGACAATCTTTCCGGCAGCCGCACGGGACCTTGCGGCCAGTCCCATACAAACAGACCGATCCCGGCGGCCTGTTCGGCATCGAGCGATTTGCGCCCCATCAGCCCGGCTACGGTGGCGCGGGCGTTGACGCTGCCGGACTGTGATTGAACATGCGCATTGAGGCGCCAATAGAGTTCGCCTTGTACCAGCAGATCCCGTGGCTGCCTCAACCGTTGCGGAATGGCTGCAATCCTGCGCGCGGAAGCGGTCCAGTCCTGACCATTGACACCGTCGCCGCGACTGATCGCCTGCTGCAATACTCCCTGGCGGTAGATCAGCGTGACAGCCACGCCGTCGACCTTGGGCTGCACCCAGACGTTCTGGCGATCGCGCAGCCAGTGTGCGACGTCTTCGGCTTTGTGCAGCTTGTCCAGACCGGTGTGGGCGATGGGGTGGGTGACCGGGCCGGACGCGGTGTGCAACGGCTGCGGGGATGAGTGTTGATTGAAACAGGCTTGCCATTCTTTCAGCCGCAGCCGGGACTGGTCATAGAGTTCGTCGCTGATCAATGAACGGCCTTCGCGGTGATAGGCGTCGTCCCATTGGTCGATCCGGTTTTGCAGGGCGGTGATTTCGCGTTGGGCTTGGGAAAGATCCCAGTTCGGGCAGTTGGCTTGGCTGACGAGGGTGATGAGTGCCAGCAGGAAGGCCAGCAACAGGCGCAGAGTGAAGAGCATTGTGAGCGTCCTTGCTCGGGGGGTGATGCTTGAAGGGTAGGTGAGGATCTGAAGAGCGTTGCGCGGCTTTTTTGCGAACTGTTTCGGGGCAGGGGAACTGGTGTTGCCGGGGCGGTCGTCTTCGCGAGCAGGCTCGCTCCCGCAGGGATCTCAAAAATCTGTCAGGCATGAAAAAGCCCCGCACGGCGCGAACCGTGCGGGGCTTTCTTGCAGCCAGGGTATTACAGGCCAGCGGCGGAACGCAGGGCGTCGGCGCGGTCGGTTTTTTCCCAGGTGAACGTGGTGAAGCTGTCTTCGCCAACGGTCTTGGTCTGCGGCGCGCGACCGAAGTGGCCGTAGGCTGCGGTTTCCTGGTACATCGGGTGCAGCAGGTCGAGCATGGTGGTGATCGCGTATGGACGCAGGTCGAACACTTCACGCACCAGTTTGATGATCTTGTCATCGCTGATCTTGCCGGTGCCGAAGGTGTTCAGCGAGATCGACGTAGGCTGGGCCACACCGATCGCGTAGGACACCTGAATCTCGCAACGCTCGGCAAGGCCGGCCGCAACGATGTTCTTGGCCACGTAACGGCCTGCGTAGGCAGCCGAACGGTCAACCTTCGATGGATCCTTGCCGGAGAACGCGCCGCCGCCGTGACGGGCCATGCCGCCGTAGCTGTCGACGATGATCTTGCGACCGGTCAGACCGCAGTCACCTACCGGGCCGCCAATGATGAACTGGCCGGTCGGGTTGATGTGGAACTGGGTGTCCTTGCTCAGCAGTTCGGCAGGCAGTACGTGCTTGACGATCAGCTCCATCACGCCTTCGCGCAGGTCTTTGTAGGAGACTTCCGGGTTGTGCTGGGTCGACAGCACCACTGCGTCGATGCCGACAACCTTGCCGCCTTCGTAACGGCACGTCACTTGCGACTTGGCATCCGGACGCAGCCAAGGCAGCAGGCCCGACTTGCGTGCTTCAGCCTGACGCTGCACCAGCTGGTGCGAGAAGGTGATCGGTGCTGGCATCAAAACGTCGGTTTCGTTGCTGGCGTAACCGAACATCAGGCCCTGGTCGCCGGCGCCCTGATCTTCAGGCTTGGCACGGTCAACACCCTGATTGATGTCGGGGGACTGCTTGCCGATGATGTTCATCACGCCGCAGGTGGCGCCGTCGAAGCCGACTTCGGAGCTGGTGTAGCCGATGTCGCAAATCACGTCACGAACGATCTGCTCCAGGTCGACCCAGGCGCTGGTGGTCACTTCCCCGGCAACGATGGCCACGCCGGTCTTGACCAGGGTTTCCACAGCCACGCGAGCGTGTTTGTCCTGGGCAATAATGGCGTCCAGCACCGCATCGGAAATCTGGTCGGCGATTTTGTCCGGATGTCCTTCAGACACGGACTCGGAGGTGAAGAGGGAGTATTCGCTCATCTCGATGTTTTCCTGAATTTACCGATGGTGAGTGTCGCCAGCCGGTCGCTGAAAGTGGCGAACCTGGATCTGGAAACCATTACGTAAGCCTACATAGAGGCTTTCCCCGGGAACGAGTCCCGCAGCGGTGGCCCAACGGGCCAGATCGTCCTGTTCAAACCCCAACCAGAGATCACCGCAGGCCTCCCTGGCCCAACTCTGGTTGTGGCTACATAACTCTGTCACGAGCAGGCTACCGCCCGGTTGCAGCAAATCGGCCATGTGCCTGAGCGCATCGGCCGGAGCGGCGAAATGGTGCAGGACCATGTTCAACACTACGCAATGGGCCTTGAGGCTTGTGCCGTTCAATGCATCGGCCAATTGCAGGCTGACGTTAGCCAGCTGTTCACGCTCACACACCTGACGCGCCAGTTCGAGCATCGCCGGGCTGTTGTCCAGCGCGGTTACGGTGCCGAAGCGACGGGCCAGTTCCGGCAGAAAAGCACCATCGCCGGGGCCGACTTCAATGGCCGTGGCTGCACCACCGAAGTTCAGTTTGTCGAGCAGGGCCAGCACGCTGTCACGGTACTGCGGCAGGCCTGCGATCAAATCCTGCTGGGCACGGAATTTTTCCGCGACCCGGGCGAAAAAATCCCGGCTGGCGGCGGCACGCTGACCATGAACCTGCTCGATGCGTGCTTGCACTTCATCAGGCAGATCCAGATCGTCGACTTCTTCCAGCAATGCCGCGTGCAGCTTGCCGCCGAGCAATTCGCTGTGGGGCAGGGCACGACGATAGAAAATCGCGTTGCCCTCACGGCGTGTCGCCACCAGGTCGGCTTGCGCCAGCACCTTGAGGTGATGGCTCATGCCCGACTGGCCGATGCCGAAAATCTGCGCCAGCTCCAGCACGCCAAACGAATCGTTGGCCAGCGCGCGCAAGACATTCAGCCGCAGCGGATCGCCGCCGGCCTTGCACAGGGCCGCCAGCTCATCGCAATCGTCATGGCGAATGGAAGGCACGCGTAAGTTCATAGGGCTGGCAGTCTAGAGACGGGGGCAAGGCACCGCAAGGTCAATATCAAAAAGTTTTGATATTGCTCGATAAATGGCACTTCTCGGCGGACGGCAGTCTCTACAAACGAATAGCGGAAAGGTTTCACCAAGCGAAACCTGTGCTATCGATTGGAAAAACGCCTGCCGATGACTATCTGTCATTGCCCCGAGGCGCATGGGTGAGGGAAAATGCCCTCCTTTTTTCCGTTTCAGTCTATTCACACCCAGGAGATCAGCGATGCCTAGCCGTCGTGAGCGTGCCAACGCCATTCGTGCCCTCAGCATGGATGCCGTGCAAAAAGCCAACAGCGGCCATCCCGGTGCCCC
>NZ_RCOA01000116.1:0-10812 GCF_004307585.1 Pseudomonas sp. Sample_20
TGTCGCCGGTACGCAGCACGGTGTGGAAAATCTGGATGCTGTCGACGGTACCCGCTACACCTTGGGCTTCGATCCAGTCACCGATACGGAACGGACGGAACAGCAGAATCAGCACGCCGCCAGCGAAGTTCGCCAGGCTGCCTTGCAAGGCCAGACCGATCGCCAGACCGGCAGCACCGATGGCCGCGACGAACGAGGTGGTTTCGACGCCGATCATCGACGCGACGCTGACAATCAGCAACACCTTGAGAATGATGTTGGCCAGGCTGCTGATAAAGCCTTGCAGCGCGAGGTCGGCATTGCGCAGAGCGAGCAGACCGCCGAGTTTTTGCGTGACCTTGTTGATCAGCCACCAGCCGATGGCCAAGGTAATCACTGCCAGCAGTACGCGGCTGCCGTATTCCATGATCATCGGGATCCACGCCTGGGACGCCTTGACCAGGTGGTCCACTTCCGCATTCAAATCCATGTTCTATCTCCTGATTTCCGGCTTCCCGGGGTGTATTCAAAACAACTGTGGGAGCGAGCCTGCTCGCGAATGCGGCGTGTCAGTCAACTTTTCGCTGAATGAAACACCGCATTCGCGAGCAGGGTCGCTCCCACATAGCCTTCAGACCAAGCTTAGTCGCGGAAGTTGTTGAACTGCAGCGGCATGCCGAATTCCTTGGCACGCAGGGCCGCGATGGCTTCCTGCAGGTCGTCGCGCTTCTTGCCGGTGACACGCACCTGCTCACCCTGAATGGCAGCCTGGACCTTGAGCTTGGCTTCCTTGATGTGGCCGACGATTTTCTTTGCCAGCTCTTTGTCGATGCCTTCCTTGAGGATGGCGTCCTGCTTCATCAGTTTGCCCGAAGCGTAGGCGTCCTTGACCTCGAGGCACTGCACGTCGATCTTGCGCTTGGTCAGCGCCAGCTTGAGGATTTCGATCATCGCTTCGAGCTGGAAAGCGGCTTCGGCGGTGAGGCTGACGGTCAGGTCTTTTTCCTTGAACTCGAAGCTGCCTTTGCCTTTCAGGTCATAACGACGATCGAGTTCCTTCACGGCGTTCTCGACCGCGTTGGTGAGTTCGTGTTTGTCCAGTTCGGATACCACGTCGAACGACGGCATGTAATCTCTCCAATAAAAAGGCGCGCTCGATGTGCATGGAGCGCGCTTGGCTTGCGGTTAAAATCGGGCTCATTATAACGGGTCTTTTCCTACCGATACGGCGAGCCGCACATGCCTGCAAGCAATCGAGCAAAAAACTGATGCCGACCACCTGGCACGTACTCGGCGCCGGCAGTCTCGGCACACTCTGGGCGACACGTCTGGCCCGCGCCGGCTTGCCTGTGCGACTGATCCTGCGGGATGCGGCGCGCTTGCAAAGCTACGAGGCAGTGGGCGGATTGACTCTGGTGGAAAACGGACAAGCTCATACCTATGCAGTTCCCGGCGAAACCCCGGACAGCCCCGAGCCGATTCGCCGATTGCTGGTTGCGTGCAAGGCCTATGACGCCGAAGAGGCCGTCGCCCGCCTCGCTTCCCGCCTCGCGCCGAACGCCGAACTGATCCTGCTGCAGAACGGCCTCGGCAGTCAGGACGCCGTCGCTGCGCGGGTGCCGCAGGCGCGCTGCATCAGCGCCTCCAGCACCGAGGGTGCGTTCCGTGACGGCGATTGGCGCGTAGTGTTCGCCGGTCACGGGTTCAACTGGCTGGGCGATGGCGCAAATCCGCTGGCGCCGGTCTGGCTGGACGATCTGCAAGCGGCGAACATTCCCCATGAATGGAGCGCCGACATCCTTACTCGCCTGTGGCGCAAACTGGCGCTGAACTGCGCGATCAACCCGCTGACCGTTCTCCACGATTGCCGCAACGGCGGGCTCAGCGAGCATCACTGCGAAGTTGCCACACTCTGCGCCGAATTGACCGAACTGCTCGAACGCTGCGGCCAACCTGCTGCGGCGGACAATCTGCAAGCGGAAGTCGAACGAGTGATCCACGCCACCGCCGCCAATTACTCTTCGATGTATCAGGACGTCGCCAACCAGCGCCGCACCGAAATCAGCTATCTGTTGGGCCACGCCTGCAAAATCGCCGAGCGCCATCAGTTGCATCTGCCGCATCTGCACCAGTTGCAGCAACGCCTGATCGCTCATCTGCGCAAGCGTGGATTGCCCAGCGACTGAGCAGCCGCTAGGCTGACCACTTGTTCCTCTGCTGCGATAAACCTGATGCCATTGCGCCAGCGCCTTGAAAACCTGCCGGTCGGCCAGAAACTGCTGGCTGCCCTGCTGGTGTTGTTGACCACGGTTCTGCTGGTCGCCAACCTGACCTTTATCAGCGCCGCCTACTACATTTCTCAGGAAAGCATGGCGCCTCAGGCCCTGCAGACCATCGGCCGGCTGATCGCCAATCCGAGTCTGGTCAGCGATGCGCTGGAGTCGCCGCGCAGCGCCGAGCGCCTGCTCAAGGAACTCGACAGTTATTCACCACTGCGCGCCGCCGCCCTGTATGACGGCAAGGGTGAACGCCTGGCGCAAGTGCAGCGCGGCGAGAAACTCAGTCTCCCCGAGCGCTACCGCCACGTCGAAGCCTGGCAACTCACCGAGTTTCGCAGCAACCAACTGATCACCCTGCCACGCCCCGGTGCCGCGCCGGGGCATCTGTTGCTGGTCGCCAGCAGCGAACTGCCGATGGCGTTCTACACCGGCACTCTGACCGCCAGCCTCGGCATCCTGATCTTCAGCGTACTGCTGTGGCTGGTCATCGCCCGGCAGATCAAGCGCCTGATTACCCGGCCGATTCATCAGCTGGAGGAATTGTCCCGCCAGGTCACCCGCGAAGAGAACTACGCCCTGCGCGCCGCGCGCGGCAACCACGACGAAATCGGCAGTCTGGCCGAGGCGTTCAATACCATGCTTTCGCGCATCGAAGCCCGCGAGCAGCAACTCAAACGCGCACGCGACGACTCACAGGCCGCCTACGATCAGGCGCAGGGGTTGGCCGAGGAAACCCGCCACACCAATCGCAAACTGGAGCTGGAAGTCCAGGTGCGCAGCAAGATCGAGAAGAAACTCACCGGCTTCCAGAATTACCTCAACAGCATCATCGACTCGATGCCCTCGGCGCTGATCGCCCTCGACGAGCAGCTCTACGTCACCCAGTGGAACCAAGAGGCCAGCGCGCTCTCCGGCACGCGCCTGGACGAGGCGCTGAATCAGCCGATCTTCCTCGCCTTCGAACCGCTCAAGCCGTTTTTACCGCAGCTCAAGGCCACTGTCGAACAACACACCGTGGCTAAAGTCGATCGGGTGACCTGGTTCAAGGACGATGAACCCAAGCATTATGCGCTGACGTTTTATCCGCTGATGGGCGGTGCCGGGCGTGGCGTGGTGATCCGTATCGACGACATCACCCAGCGTCTGTCGCTGGAAGAAATGATGGTGCAGTCGGAGAAAATGCTCTCCGTCGGTGGACTTGCGGCCGGCATGGCCCATGAAATCAACAACCCGCTCGGCGCGATCCTGCACAACGTGCAGAACATTCGTCGGCGTCTGTCGGCGGATCTGCCGAAGAACATCGAGACCGCCGAACAACTGGGTATCGAACTGGACACGGTGAACCGCTACCTGCAAGGCCGCGAAGTCCCGCAATTGCTCGACGGCATTCAACAGGCCGGCGCCCGCGCGGCGAAAATCGTCACGCACATGCTCAGCTTCAGCCGCCGCAGCACACGGCAAATGGCGCCGTGCGATCTGCCGGCATTGATTGATCAAGCCGTGGAAATCGCCGGTAACGACTTCGACTTGGCCATCGGCTTCGACTTCAAGGGCCAGGCGATCATTCGTCAGTTCGACCCTGCCCTCGGTCCGGTCCCGGGCACCGCCAACGAGTTGGAACAGGTGTTGCTCAACCTGCTGAAAAACGCCGCGCAGGCGATTCATCAGCGCGAAGACGACAGCGAGCCGGGCCGGATCATTTTGCGCACCAGACTCAATCCGCCGTGGGCCGAGATTCAGGTCGAGGACAACGGCATCGGCATGAGCGAGAACGTGCGCAAGCGCACTTTCGAGCCGTTCTTTACCACCAAGGAAATCGGCCAGGGCACCGGCCTTGGCCTGTCGGTGTCGTACTTCATCATCACCAACAATCACAAAGGCCAGATGGAAGTGCAGTCGGCGCCCGGCCAGGGCACTTGCTTCACTCTGCGTCTGCCGCTGGTGCAGCCTGCGCCGTTGACCACCGAAACCAATTCACTACCGAGGTAACCCATGGGCTTTCGCTTGTCGAAGATCTACACCCGCACCGGCGACAAAGGCGAAACCGGCCTCGGTGACGGCCGTCGCGTCCCCAAGGATCACCCGCGCATCGAGGCGATCGGCGAGGTCGATACGCTGAACAGTCAGGTCGGCGTGTTGCTCGCCGGTTTGCTCGCCGAGCGCGCAGTGCATCCGGGGCTGAATGAAATCATTGAGGTGTTGGCGCCGTGTCAGCATCGCCTGTTCGACCTCGGCGGTGAACTGGCGATGCCGGAATATCAGGCACTGAACGAGGCTGAAATCGAGCGGCTGGAAGCGGCGATCGATGTGTGGAATGAAGAGCTGGGGCCGCTGGAAAACTTCATCTTGCCGGGTGGTTCGATGTTGATTGCGCAGGCGCATGTCTGCCGCAGTCTGGCGCGCAGTGCCGAACGCCGCTGTCAGCATTTGAATGCGCTGGAGCCATTGGCCGGAGTTGGCCTGGCGTATATCAATCGGTTGTCGGACTTGCTGTTTGTTGTGGCGCGGTTGATTGCGCGGCGGCAAGGGGTGGCGGAAATTTTGTGGCAGCCGGCTGCAAAACCTGAAGGAAAGTAGCGCCTGTCAGGGCGCGTTCGCGAGCAGGCTCGCTCCCACATTTGCCTGCATTCTGACTGGAGAAATGCAATCCACTGTGGGAGCGAGCCTGCTCGCGAAGAGGCCGCTAGCCTCAATCGAGAATCAAGCTTCTGGCCAGAACGCCCGAATCCCCGCCACACCCTGAGCCCCAACACCCCAGGCTTTCTCGCGTTCCGCCGGCCCTACTCCACCGAGCAGAAACACCGGTTTACTGAAACCGTCGATCAACGCCTGCGCCTGCTCCCACCCCAACGGCTGTGCATCCGGGTGCGTCAGCGTCGGCTGCACCGGGGACAGGGTGACGAAGTCGACGCCCATCTGCTCGGCCAGCGCCAGTTCTTCGGCGTTATGGCACGACGCCGCGAGCCAGCGCTCGGCTGGCAACGGACGTCCTGCCGCTGCGTATTTACGCAGTTGGGCTGCGGTGATGTGCCACCCGGCAGACGGGAAATCACCGAGCCATTCGAAAGGCCCTTTGATCATCAACTGCGCCTTGCCGGCGCACAGGCCCACCGCATCGACCGCCAGATCACGGTATTTCGGGTCGTAGCCTTTGGGTGCGCGCAGCTGGATCAATTTGATTCCGCCGGCAATCGCTTTCTGGATGCCGCGCAACAAGGCCGGGCCTTCCAGATCTTCGGGAGTGATCAAGTATTCGGCAGGCAAACGCGCCGCCGCGACGATCGGCTGATTGGCTGCCGGGAACTCGTAGTTGATCAATTCCCTGGCAGTGACCCAAGCCAGTGGCTGACCTTCCGCGCCGTGGGGTTCGCCGCTGAACGCTGATACTTCCCAGACATCCAGCAACACCTGTTTGTCCGGGTAATCGTGGCGAACCTTGATCAGCGGCCGGGCAGCATCAACGACGATGCCCAGCTCTTCGTGCAGCTCGCGAGCCAGTGCCGATTGGACTGATTCGTCAGCCTCGACCTTGCCACCGGGAAATTCCCACAAGCCGCCCTGATGCTGGGTGTCGGCACGGCGGGCGATAAGAATTTTGCCGGCACCGTCACGGATGACGGCAGCGGCGACGTGGACGCGTTTCACGGATTCAATTCCTCCAGTCCAGCCTTTTGCCACGCCTTGAAGGCGGGCCATTGGTAGATGGTTTCAACATACGCTTCGTCGACTGCCGGCAACTTCACCTGATAGGTGCGCAAGCGCACGGCGATCGGCGCGAAAACCGCGTCGGCAAGACTGACACGACCGAACAGGTAAGGCCCCTCTTCCGTGGCTGCCGCGCGGCATTCGGCCCATAGCGCGAGCATGCGTTCGATATCGACCTTTACTTCCGGCGGCACCGGGTTCAGCGGTGCGTCCTGGCTCAGGTTGAACGGCATGTGGTTACGCATGGCGAAGAAACCGCTGTGCATTTGTGCGCAGGCCGAGCGGGCCTGGGCGCGGGCAAAGGTATCGCTCGGCCAGAGTTGCTCGGACGGAAACTGTTCGGCGAGGTACTCAGCAATGGCCAGCGAATCGGCGATGGTGCCACGGGTGGTTTGCAGCAGCGGCACCTTGCCGGTCGGCGAATGCTTGAGCAGGCGCTCACGAGTGTCGGGCTTGCCGAGCTTGATCAGCTCTTCGCTGTAGGGTGCGCCGGTCAGGTCCAGCGCCAGTGCCGCACGCAGGGACCAGGAGGAAAGCAGTTTGTCGCCGATGATCAGGTGCAGGGACATGGTGTGGCGCCTTTTCGTCAGAGGAAACTTCAAGATTTATTGTGTCGCAACCTCCGCTTTCGCGAGCAAGCTCGCTCCCACAGGTTCTGAGGTGTACACAATATTTGTGAACGGCCGTAACCACTGTGGGAGCGAGCTTGCTCGCGAAGAGGCCAGCAGCCCGCTCCTACCGTTCAGGTCACGTGCGGTATTCAGCGTTGATCTTCACGTACTCATGCGACAGGTCGGTGGTCCAGATGGTTTCGCTGCAATCACCGCGACCCAGTTCGATGCGAATGGTGATTTCTTCCTGCTGCATCACCGCCGAGCCCTGGGCTTCAGTGTAGGTCGCTGCGCGGGCGCCACGGCTGGCGATGCACACGTCGCCGAGGAACACATCGATCTTGCTCACGTCCAGGTCCGGCACACCGGCACGGCCGACAGCGGCAAGAATGCGGCCCCAGTTCGGGTCGGAGGCGAACAGCGCGGTCTTGATCAGCGGCGAGTGGGCCACGGTGTAACCGACGTCCAGGCATTCCTGATGATTGCCGCCGCCATTCACTTCGACGGTAACAAACTTGGTCGCGCCTTCGCCGTCGCGCACGATGGCCTGGGCGACGTCCATGCACACTTCGAACACCGCTTGCTTCAGCTTGGCGAACAGCTCGCCTTCAGCGCGGGTGATCTCGGGCAGCGCGGCCTTGCCAGTGGCGATCAGCATGCAGCAATCGTTGGTCGAGGTGTCGCCGTCGATGGTGATGCGATTGAACGACTTGTTGGCGCCGTCGAGCATCAGGTTGTGCAGCACCTCGCGGGAGACTTTGGCGTCGGTGGCGATGTAACCCAGCATGGTCGCCATGTTCGGGCGAATCATGCCGGCGCCTTTGCTGATGCCGGTGACGGTGATGGTCACGCCGTCATGCTCGAACTGGCGGCTGGCGCCCTTGGGCAGCGTGTCGGTGGTCATGATCCCGGTGGCGGCGGCTTCCCAGTTGTTCTCCGACAGATCATCCAGCGCGGCTTGCAGTGCGCCTTCGATTTTTTCGACCGGCAGCGGCTCGCCGATCACACCGGTGGAGTACGGCAGAATCTGGCTGGCATCGACGCCGGTCAGCTCGGCCAACTTAGCGGTGGTGCGCTCGGCAGCCGCCAAGCCAGGCTCGCCGGTGCCGGCGTTGGCATTGCCGGTGTTGGTCAGCAAGTAACGCACGGCATTGTGCACGCGCTTTTTCGCCAGAATCACCGGCGCGGCGCAGAACGCGTTCAGGGTGAACACGCCAGCCACGGTCGAACCTTCAGCACAGCGCATCACTACCACATCCTTGCGCCCCGGGCGCTTGATGCCGGCCGAGGCGATACCGAGTTCAAAACCGGCAACCGGGTGCAACGTTGGCAAAGGACCAAGACCAACAGCCATGAATGCGCTCCTTACTCAATGATGTCAGCACCGCCACGGGAAAGGACGGTGGGATAAATGGCAAAACGCCGCGACGGCAGGAGCCGGTCGCGGCGCGGGGTGTTCAGCGATTGAAACGGGTTTTACTGGATCTGCCCGTGGCAATGCTTGTATTTCTTGCCCGAACCGCAGTAGCACAGCTCGTTGCGGCCCAGCTTCTGCTCGTTGCGCACAGGGGCAGCGGCGGTGGCCAGTGCCACATCGACCTCTTCACCCAACGCTTCCGGCTGATCCAGCCCAGGCGCTTCGGCGTGTTCGAACTGCATGCGCGCCGCCAGTGCTTCGGCTTCCTGACGCAGGCGTTGCTCTTCGGCTTCCGGATCTTCGCGGCGGACCTGAACGTGCGAGAGCACGCGGATCGAGTCGCGCTTGATCGAATCGAGCAGCTCGGAGAACAGCGTGAAGGATTCGCGCTTGTATTCCTGCTTCGGGTTCTTCTGCGCATAGCCGCGCAGGTGAATGCCGTGACGCAGGTGATCCATGGTCGACAGGTGATCTTTCCACAGGTCGTCGAGTACGCGCAGGACGATCTGCTTCTCGAACGAGCGCAGCGCCTCGGCACCGGCCTGGTCTTCTTTCTCGTTGTACGCCGCCATCAGCTCGGTCATGAGCTTCTCGCGCAGGGTTTCTTCGTACAGGTGATCGTCTTCGTCGAGCCATTGCTGGATCGGCAGTTTCACGCCGAAATCGCTTTCGATCGACGCTTCCAGGCCGGCCACGTCCCACTGCTCTGGCAGCGATTGCGGCGGAATGTGGGCGCTGACGGTAGCGTTGAGCACGTCCTGACGGAAGTCGGCGATGGTTTCGCCGATGTTGTCGGCGGCCAGCAACGTGTTACGCATGTGATAGATCACTTTACGCTGTTCGTTGTTGACGTCGTCGAACTCGAGCAGTTGCTTGCGGATGTCGAAGTTGCGGCCTTCAACCTTGCGCTGCGCCTTCTCGATCGCGTTGGTCACCATGCGGTGCTCGATCGCTTCGCCCGGCTGCATGCCCAGGGCTTTCATGAAGTTCTTCACGCGGTCGGAGGCGAAGATGCGCATCAGGCTGTCTTCCAGCGACAGGTAGAAGCGGCTCGAACCGGCATCGCCCTGACGGCCGGCACGGCCACGCAGCTGGTTGTCGATACGGCGCGATTCGTGACGCTCGGAAGCAATTACCTGCAAGCCGCCGGACTCCAGCACTTGCTGGTGACGCTTCTGCCAGTCGGCCTTGATCTGGGCGATCTGCTCGGGAGTCGGGTTTTCCAGCGAAGCGACTTCCACTTCCCAGTTGCCGCCCAACAGGATGTCGGTACCACGACCGGCCATGTTGGTGGCGATGGTCAGCGCACCCGGACGACCGGCCTGAGCAATGATTTCAGCTTCTTTTTCGTGGAACTTGGCGTTGAGAACCTTGTGTTCGATGCCTTCTTTGACGAGCAATTCGGACATGTGCTCGGAGGTCTCGATGGTCGCGGTACCCACCAGCACCGGGCGACCGGCAGCCATGCTTTCCTTGATGTCGGCCACGATCGCCGCGTATTTCTCTTCGGCGGTGAGGAACACCAGGTCGTTGTAGTCTTTACGCGCCAACGGTTTGTTCGGCGGAATGACCATGACTTCCAGACCATAGATCTGGTGGAATTCGAACGCTTCGGTGTCGGCGGTACCGGTCATGCCGGACAGCTTGGTGTACAGACGGAAGTAGTTCTGGAAGGTGGTCGAGGCCAGGGTCTGGCTCTCGGCCTGAATGTTCAGACCTTCCTTGGCTTCGATAGCCTGGTGCAGGCCTTCGGACAGACGACGACCCGGCATGGTACGACCGGTGTGTTCGTCGACCAGTACGACCTGACCGTCCTGGACGATGTATTCGATGTTGCGGTTGAACAGCTTGTGCGCACGCAGACCGGCGTAGACATGAGTCAGCAGGCCAAGGTTGTGCGCCGAGTACAGGCTCTCGCCTTCGGCCAGCAGGCCGACGCGGGTGAGCATTTCTTCGATGAACTGGTGACCGGCTTCGTTGAGTTCGACCTGACGGGTCTTTTCGTCAACGGTGTAGTGACCGGCCTTGGTGACCTGGCCTTCAACTTCCTCGACGTGCAGTTCCAGCTGCGGGATCAGTTTGTTGATCTCCATGTACAGCTTGGAGCTGTCTTCGGCCTGACCGGAAATGATCAGCGGAGTACGCGCTTCGTCGATGAGGATGGAGTCGACTTCGTCGATCACGGCAAAGTTGAGTTCGCGCTGGAATTTTTCATCCATGCTGAACGCCATGTTGTCGCGCAGGTAGTCGAAACCGAATTCGTTGTTGGTGCCGTAGGTGATGTCGGCGGCGTAGGCGGCGCGCTTCTCTTCCGGCGGCTGGAACGGCGTTACGACGCCGACGGTCAGGCCGAGGAATTCATACAGCGGACGCATCCAGTTGGCGTCACGGCGGGCCAGGTAATCGTTCACGGTCACAACGTGCACGCCCTTGCCGGACAGTGCGTTGAGGTAAACACCCAGGGTGGCCACGAGGGTCTTGCCCTCACCGGTGCGCATTTCGGCAATCTTGCCCTCGTGCAGGGTCATGCCGCCGACGAGTTGCACGTCGAAGTGGCGCATGCCCATCACACGCTTGCCGGCCTCGCGGGCGACGGCGAAGGCTTCCGGCAACAGCTTGTCGAGGGTTTCCCCTTTGGCGATACGGGCCTTGAACTCGGCGGTCTTGGCGCGCAATTGATCGTCCGAAAGGGCCACCATTTGCTCTTCGAAGGCATTGACGAGCTGCACCGTCTTGAGCATGCGTTTGACTTCACGCTCGTTCTTGCTTCCAAAAAGTTTCTTTAACAAAGGCGCAAACATATCGGCAGGATCTTCCACAC
>NZ_RCOA01000117.1:0-9773 GCF_004307585.1 Pseudomonas sp. Sample_20
ATCCAAGGCTATCTCTGATCGTAACCGACGTTCCTACACCTGTGTGCACATACACCCTGTCAGATATGACAGTAGACGTGGTTGCAAGCGCCGTCTTACGTTAAAGCCGGATGACCAATAGTGGCTTGCCAACCGGAAAGGATTGAATGTGATGCCAATCAGAATTTTGCTTGAAATTGCAGACATGGAACGCGACGGAAGTCCCGAGGTTGTTTTTTATCATTACGGCGATAACGCCACCGAAATGATGGACTACGACTACGCGCTATTTGCCTCTTCAGCGCAGGCAAACGATCGCTATGACCTCCTTTCCGAAGAGGTTATCGATAGCGACGGGGATGGCGATATCGATAACCATGACAAGAGACTGTACTTGCAGTTGGCGGATGCGTTTGTGCAGTTCAAAGGTCTGAAGTCGACACGATGAACACCGCTGACTCAAGATACGAAGTCATGTCGTGCCAGCGGTCTGTCGACACATTTCGCTCAGTTATGTGAGGTGAGCTGCCCAAGATCGTCACCGGAGGTCTGCTTCATATCCTCGGTACGCAACTCTGCAACATCGGCAGCTTTCACTGGCGCACCCTTGTTGCCCCAGCTGCCACGAATGAAACTCACCACATCCGCGACTTCCTGATCCGACAGGCGCCAGGCGAAACCGGGCATGGTGAAGGTCGATGGCGCGGTGTGCGTTGCCGGCAAAGTCCCGCCCTTGAGCACGATATGAATCAGCGAGGTCGGGTCATCCGTCTGCAGCACCGGATTGCCCGCCAGCGCCGGGAACACCCGGGTGTAGCCATGACCATCGGTACGGTGGCAGGCCGCGCAGTTATCGACGTACACCGACGCGCCGCGTTGGCTGTCGTCACCGTTCCATAGCGCTTTGGCTACTTTCTCGTCGTACTGATGCGGCTGATCCGCCGGGTCATTGGCCGGCAGTGATTTGAGATAGCGGGCAATCGCGGTGAGGTCGGCGTCGCTCATGTACTGCATGCTGTGGGTGACCACATCGCTCATGCCGCCGAACACTGCGCTGCGATCACTGCGCCCGGTCTTGAGAAACTGCACCAGTTGTTCTTCGCTCCAGCTGCCGAGGCCATCCTTGTGATCGCCGCGCAGGCTCTTGGCGATCCAGCCTTCCAGCGGTGCACTGCCGGCGAGGAATTCGCTGCCGTCCGCCGCGCTCAGGGATTTTTCCTGCATGGTCAGCGCGCGCGGGGTGTGACAGGCGCCGCAGTGGCCGAGGCCTTCGACCAGATATGCCCCGCGATCGATCACCGGATCGGCCGACGTGGCCTGGTAATCCTCGACCTTCGGTGCGAACAGCCAGCGCCAGCCCATCAGCGGCCAGCGCATGCTCAACGGCCAGGGAATATCGCTGGCCTTGTTCTCCTGCGCCACCGGTTCGACGCCGTGCATGAAGTAGGCGTACAGCGCTTGCATATCGGCCTGGTTGACTCGCGCGTAAGACGGATAAGGCATCGCCGGGTACAACGTGCTGCCGTTTTTGGCCACACCGTGGCGCACGGCCTGATCGAAGTCCTCGAAGCTGTAATCGCCAAGGCCGGTTTTATCCGGAGTGATGTTGGTCGAGTAGATCGTGCCGATCGGCGTCTCCATCGGCAGGCCGCCGGCGAACGGCTTGCCGCCCTTGGCGGTGTGACAGGCCACGCAGTCACCGGCGCGGGCGAGGTATTCACCTTGCTTGATCAGATTTTGATCAACATCGGCCGCATAAATTGCAGTGCTGCCGAGCAGGGCGAGGGTGGCGATAACGAAAGTTTTCATGGTCATCGCTCCTTAAGCCTGCACCAGCGGGCCGGGGTTTTTCAGGTATTGCTCGCGGATCGCTTTCGCCGACCAGTAGGTCAGCGCCGCCACCAGTCCGGTCGGGTTGTAGCCCAGGCCCTGCGGGAACGCCGAGGCGCCCGGGACGAATACGTTGTGCACGTCCCAGCTCTGTAAATAGCGGTTCAGCGCGCTGGTCTTCGGATCGGTACCCATGATTGCGCCACCGTTGAGGTGGGTGGTCTGGTACGAGGCGGTGTTGAAGTGGTCGCCGACCTGCTTGCCGATCACCGCAATGGCTTTCGGGCCCATGGCTTGGGCGATCTTACCCATCTTCTCGACCATGAAGCGGTTCATCTTGATGTCGTTTTCCTGCCAGTCGAAGGTCATGCGCAGCAGCGGCAGGCCGTAGGCATCGCGGTACACCGGATCGAGATCGAGGTAGTTGCCACGGTAGGACTGATGCGCGCCGTGGGCGTCCATCGACACCTGGTGGGTGTAGTAATCGGCGGTGGCGCGTTTCCACGCGCTGCCCCAGGCCGGAGTGCCCGGCGGGTTGGAAGTACCGGCAATCGGTCGACTGCCAGCCTGGTTGACCCACATCGGCGAGCCACCGACAAAGCCGTGCGGGCCGTGGTCGAAGTTGTCGGCGTTGAAATCGTCCACCGCCACGCCGTTGCCGCCAGCGCCGATGAAGTTGTTGGTGTGGGTGTCCTTGTCGAAAAAGGCTTTGATGGTGGCCATGTTCTGGTAGGCGAAGTTACGCCCGACCACGCCTTCGCCGCTGATCGGGTCGTAGGGTTTGCCGATCCCGGACAGCAGCATCAGACGCACGTTGTGCAACTGGAAGGCGCCGAGGATCACCAGATCCGCCGGCTGCTCGATCTCGCGGCCCTGGCCGTCGATGTAGTTGACGCCGGTGGCTTTGGACTTGCTGCTGTCGAGGTTGACCCGCAGCACATGGGAGTTGGGCCGCAGTTCGAAATTCGGCAGGGGCTTGAGCGCCGGCAGAATGTTCACGTTCGGCGAGGCCTTGGAATACATGTAGCAGACGTAGCCGCTGCAGAAACCGCAGAAATTGCACGGCCCCATCTGTGCGCCGTAGGGATTGGTGTACGGCCCAGAGGTATTTGCCGAAGGCAGGTTGTAAGGTTTGTAACCCACCTCTGTAGCCGCTTTGCCGAACAGCTGTGCGGATACGGTGTTCTTCTGCGCTTCAAGCGGGAACGGGTTGGAGCGATCCGCCGCGTATGGGTTGCCGCCCTTGCCCTGGCCGACCAATTGGCCTTTCACGGTCCAGGCCTGGCCGGAGGTGCCGAAGACTTTTTCCGCGAAGTCGAAAAACGGTTCCAGCTCTTCATAGCTGACGCCGAAATCCTGAATGGTCATGTCTTTGGGGATGAAGCTTTTGCCGTAGCGTTCTTCATAGTGGCTGCGCATGCGCAACTCGATCGGGTCGACGCGAAAGTGCACGCCAGACCAGTGCAGACCGGCGCCGCCGACGCCGTTACCCGGCAAAAACGCGCCCAACTGGCGGTTGGGCAGGGCGATGTCGTTGACGCTGTGGCGAATGGTCACCGTCTCTTTGGAGATGTCCTGAAAGAGTTTCTTGCGCACGCTGTAGGTGAGTTCGTCGATCACCTGCGGATAGTTGCCGTCGGGGTAAGTGTCCTGCATCGGCCCGCGCTCCAGCGCCAGCACGTTGAGGCCCGCCTCGGTGAGTTCCTTGGCCATGATCGCCCCGGTCCAGCCGAAACCGACGATGACTGCATCAACCTTCTTCAATACCGTTGCCATGCTTACGCCCTCTCGCCGCGAATCGACACTGCCGGGAAGGGGTATTGCTCGTTGCGTTCCACCCAATCCATGAAATCGGCGCGGGCGCCGGGGAAACCGATCATGGTCCAGCCGACCATGCCTTTATTGCCACCGTGGATCGGGTCGCAGAAGAAACCTTCCTTGGTGTTTTGCAGCAGCAGATTGAAGAAAATCTTCGCCGGCACCGCATCGAACTGCGGCTTGCCGGCTTCGAGTTGCTTGAGCAAATCGTCTCGGGTAGCGCTGTCTTGCTCGGCAAATGTTTTACCGCTGAGACCTTTTACCCACTGATCCGTGGCGGCGATGCCGAGGCGATAGATGTCTTTGGGTACCAGTTTGCTCTGCCAGCCCATCTCCGGCGCAGCGTCGGCATTGAATGGGCCTTGCATGTACCACAGGGCACCGGCGGCGTACGGCGTGTTCATCTGCCGGTCGATGTATTCCGGCACGCCGGCTTCAAGCGCGCCCGGACCTTGCGCGTCGTTGGGGATCAACTGGGCGACGGCGGCATTGATGAATGCCCATTCTTCAGCGGTGAAAAAGCTCGGCTGATAATCACCGGCGCCAGCAGCGGCCGGTTTTGCTGCGGCCGGCGCCGGTGTGCTTTCAGGTGCGGCTTGCAGCACGCTGCTGCCCAGGCCGGTACCGGCAAGCGTGACCACCGGAATCAGGGTCAGGGATTTGCGCAAGAACTCACGCCGCGGGTTGTCTCGATCTTGATCAGACATGGGGGGCACCTCATCAGGCATAGAAGTCAGCCGCTTCTGCGAGCAGCTCGAGGGATTTTGCGTTGCGACGATCAGGGTCCGGTCGGGTAAAAGCCGTTCCCTCTGCAACATCATGTGACAAATGGTAGCAGGCTAAGCATCAAGAAAAACCGTTTTCCCGGAAAAAAGCCCGGCGCGGCGCCGATTCACGTTTCTTTGACGACCGGCTCACGGCGCGTTGACCGCTCAAAAGCGAAGCTGCAATTCCTCCCATGAAGATTGCCGAAACGGTCAGCCCAGCATGTCTCGAGTGCGCTTTTTCCCCGCGTTATGTTTTTCGCTTGTTGCACTGTTGCATGGCATTGCCGCCCGGGCGGCCGACGCCACGCCATCTCGCCCGGCCGAGTGGGCGCAACCGGTCGAGGCGCAGTTCAACCTGTTCCGCATGTCACCGACGCTGTATCGCAGCGCCTTGCCCAGCCGCAGTGCGGTGTCGCTGTTGAACGATCTGCATGTCGTCACCGTAATCAACTTCCTGCCCGAAGCCGACAGCGACTGGCTCTCCGTGCCGGGCATCAAGCAAGTGCAGCTGCCGTATCGCACCAACCACGTCGACGACAGCGATGTGCTCAAGGCTCTGCGCGCGATTCAGTCCGCCGAAGCCGACGGCCCGGTGCTCATGCACTGCAAGCACGGATCTGACCGCACCGGTCTGATGGCGGCGATGTACCGCGTGGTGGTGCAGGGCTGGAGCAAAGAGCAGGCGCTCAAGGAAATGACCGAGGGCGGTTTTGGTGACAGTCAGCATTTCCACGACAGCGTGCGTTACGTGATGCAGGCCGATGTCGATCGGTTGCACGAAGCCTTGATCAATGGCGAATGCAGCACCAGTGCATTCGCCATGTGTTCGATGAAGAGCTGGTTCGACTCGGCGCACGTCCAGCGTTGATCAGCTCAATCGGCTGGCGCAGGAAACAGTGCGCTGTCGATCGGTTTACCCAAGAACGCTTGCAGCGCGGCGGGGAGTGACTGTCTGTCTCCCGACAGCAGGTGCTTGCGCAGGTCCCGGCCCGTCTGTTCATTGAACAGACCTTCACGTTCGAAGCGTTTGAATGCCTCGCTCGCCAGTACACCCGACCATTTGTAGGCGTATAGCGAAGCCTCGTAACCGGTGACCAGATAATCGCAGCTGTTGGCGAAGCGGCAGTAGGCTGGAATATGCAGGCCCGGGAATGCGCTTTGCACATCCGCCATCACTTGTTGAACAGTGCGACCGTCGCCGTGACTGCGATGCAGTTCGAAGTCGAACAGCGCGCTCAGCAACAGCATTGCCGTCTCCCGGCTGCGCTGGATGCCTGTAGCGGAAAACGCGGAATTGGCCTGCGCTTCGGACAGACGCTCACCGCTCTGGTGATGCGTACCCAGCCAGCGCAGGAATTGCCCGGATAACGCCCATTTTTCGAACAGTTGCCCGACAAACTCGGCAGCGTCGCGGCTCAGATGCGAAATGCCGGACAGGTTGTAGTGCGGCGAACGTGTCAGCACGTGATGCAGGCAATGGCCGAATTCGTGCAGCAGAACGCGCAGATCCTGATGTGCCAGCAGATTCAGCCCGTCGGCGGCGGCCGTGTAATTGCATTGAAGCGAGGCTATCGGCAGTGATGGCCGGCCTTCCGCATTGATCCGTCGGTTGCGCAGTACACCTGTCCAGGCGTAGTCGGCGCCAGCGGCGCGGTGGAACGGGTCGATGTAGATGAAGCCGACCGCTTGCTCATGCTCGCTGACTTCGAACAGGCGCACGTTTTCGTTGAAAGTCTCCAGGCGAATATTTTCGCTGATCCTGATGCCGAACATGTGCTCACTGAAGCGGCACAGGCTCTGCAGTATGGCGTCCAGTGGAAAAAACAGGCGCAGGTCCTGCACCTCGCCGCCCAACTGCTTCAAGCGCAATTGCTCGGCGAGGAAGTCGTGATCCCACGCTTCCATCTGATCAATACCGTACTGGCGTGCAGAGGCTTGCAGGTCATCGGTTTCGCGCGCAAGCGCCGCTGCATTGAGGGCGATCTGCTGCTGCAGAAAACGGCGGACCTGGTCAGTATCCACGGCCATGCGATCGAGCAGTCGCAGCTGAGCGAAGTTGTCGAAACCCAACAGCCGGGCTTTGGCATGACGCGCCGCCAGCAGCTTGTGCAGCACCGGTCCGTTGTCGAAGCGGCCGGCGTATGGCCCCTGATCCGAAGCGCGGGTGCACCAGGCTTTGAAACACTCTTCACGTAAACCGCGGTGCCGCGCCCGCTTCATGACCTGATCGTAAGTGTTCTGATCGAGTGTCAGCCGCCACCCGGGCAGGCCGGCCTTGTTGGCATTGGCGGCCAGATGCGCCTGCGTTTCGGCCGGCAGTCCTGCCAACAGCGCTGCATCGTCGATGTCCTTGCTCCATGCCGCGTTGACCGATTTGAGGTTGCTCATGAAGCGCTTTTCCAGCAAATCGATTTCGCCGTTCAATCGCGCCAGATCCTTGCGCTGCGCACTCGACAATTCGCTGCCGGCCAAGTGAAACCTGCGCAGGATTTTCGCCAGCGAGGCTTTGCGTGCATCACTGAAGCTGGCGGCTATGGAGCTCAGTGCCAATCGTTGATAAACCTGGAGCAACTGTCGATTGCCGGCCTTCGCAGCTTTGTAATGCTGTGCAGCGTGAGTGCTGAGCGCTTCCTGCGCCAACCACTGGGGATCATCGGCATGCCTGACCGAGAGGAATTCGATAATCGCCATGGTTTCATTCAGGCGTGCATCGGCTTCATCGATGGCAATGACCACGTCGTCCCAGTTGGGATGATCGACCTGAGTGGCGATGACGTTTTCGATGATCAGCAGGTTGTCGGCAACGATGCGCTCGACTGCCGGCAGCAGATGTTCGGCGCGTATCGCCGACCAGGGCGGCAACTGCCATTGTTGCAGGAGTGGGTTGGTGTCAGGCATGGCGTCTTCCGTGAGAGAGGGCTGGATTGACCAGCCTAATCACGAAGCGCGGGGGCGAGGTGGTAGATAGTTACCGCCACCTGACGACGATCATCGGCAGGTGGCGGTAGTTGTCACTGTTGCTCGTCGGGCTTTTTCTTCAACTTGGGGTTGGGGAAGAACTGCACGGCCTGGACCTTTTTGTCGGCGGCAGGCTTCAGCGCAGTGGTATTGACCCGCGTGCCCAATTCTTTGGGCACCGACAGGCCCTGCTCGTTGAGGGTGTCGGAGTATCCGCAAGCCACGCATTCGCGGTGCGGCACGCCGTCTTCGTTCCACATCATCAACTTGTCCGGCTCGCTGCACGCCGGGCAGACCGCACCGGCGATAAAGCGCTTCTTGGTGATCACAGGGCCGTCGCTCATGCTGCCGCGTCCTCACTCAGGCCGCTGTGGCGCAGCAGCGCATCGATCGATGGCTCACGGCCACGGAAGTCGACGAACAGCACCATCGGTGCCTGCGAGCCACCGCGCGCCAGAATCGCCTCGCGGAACGCCCGACCGGTTTCAGCGTTGAGCACGCCGTCTTCCTCGAATTTCGAGAAGGCGTCGGCGGACAGCACTTCAGCCCACTTGTAGCTGTAGTAACCCGCCGCGTAACCACCAGCGAAAATGTGCGCAAAGCTGTTGGGGAAGCGGTTGTAAGCCGGTGGGCGCATCACCGACACCTCGTCACGCACGCCCTCGAGCACTTGCGCCACGCTGCGGCCATCGCCGTGGGTGGCGTGCAGTTCGAAGTCGAACAGCGAAAACTCCAGCTGACGCACCATCATCAGGCCGGACTGGAAGTTCTTCGCCGCGAGCATTTTTTCCAGCAGGTCCTGCGGCAGTGGCTCGCCGGTCTCGTAGTGGCCGGAGATCAGCGCGAGGCCTTCCGGCTCCCAGCACCAGTTTTCCATGAACTGGCTCGGCAGCTCGACCGCATCCCAGGCCACGCCATTGATGCCGGATACGCCAGCGTGTTCGACTCGGGTCAGCAGGTGGTGCAGGCCATGGCCGAACTCGTGGAACAGGGTGGTCACTTCATCGTGGGTCAGCAGCGCAGGCTTGCCGCTGTCGGCCGGGGTGAAGTTGCACACCAGATTGGCCACCGGGCTTTGCAGCACGCCGTCAATGGTGCGACGACGGTCGCGGGCGCCATCCATCCATGCGCCGCCACGCTTGTTGGCGCGGGCATACAAGTCGAAAAAGAAGCGCCCGACGTGCTGACCGTTTTCCTTGATCTCGAACAGGCGGACGTCCGGATGCCAGGTGTCGAAGCCTTTCTGCTCAGCGATCTCGATGCCGTACAGACGCTGGACGATGGCGAACAGGCCGCTGAGGACTTTGTCGATCGGGAAGTAGGCTCGCAGGGTTTCCTGAGCGACGCTGTAACGCTGCTCGCGGAGTTTTTCGCCGTAGAAACCACTGTCCCAGCTTTGCAGATCGGCGCAGCCCTGTTCGGCAGCGTAAGCGCGCAGCTGTTGCAGATCCTGCGCGGCGAACGGCTTGCTGCGCTGCGCCAGATCGCGCAGGAAGCTCAGCACCTGATCGCTGGATTCGGCCATTTTCGTCGCCAGACTCAGTTCGGCGAAACTGGCGAAGCCCAGCAGTCGGGCCAGTTCCTGGCGCAGGTCGAGGATCTCTTCCATCACCGGGCCGTTGTCGTTCTGCCCGGCATTCGGGCCTTGATCCGAGGCACGGGTGCAGTAGGCGGCGTAGACTTCTTCGCGCAGCGCGCGGTCTTGCGCGTAGGTCATCACCGCGTAATAGCTGGGGAATTCCAGAGTGATCAACCAGCCATCCAGACCTTTGGCCTGGGCGGCGGCAGCCATCTGCGCCTTGGCCGAATCGGTCAGGCCTGCGAGGGCGGCTTCATCGGTAATGTGTTTGGTCCACGCCTGAGTGGCGTCGAGCAATTGGTTGGAGAAGCGGCTGCCGAGCTCTGACAGTTTGCTCTGCACTTCGGCGTAACGTTTCTGCTCGGCTTCCGGCAGATCGATACCCGACAGACGGAAATCGCGCAGGGCGTGTTCCAGAATGGTCTTTTGCGCGACGTCGAAACTGGCAGCTTCCGGACTGTTGGCCAACGCTTCATACGCCTGGAACAGTTCGCGGTTCTGGCCCATCTCGGTGGAGTAGGCGCTCAGGGCCGGCAGGCACGACTCGTAGGCTTCACGCAGTTCGGCGCTGTTGCACACGGCGTTAAGATGGCTGACCGGGCTCCACGCCGCACCGAGGCGATCGTTGAGTTCGTCCATCGCCAGCACCAGACCGGCCCAGGTCGGGTTCTTGCCCTGGGTCTTGAGGATTTCGGCGATGGCGGCGCGGTTGTCCGCGAGGATGGTTTCGATGGCGGGCAGGACGTGTTCGGCACGGATCGTGGAGAACGGCGGCAGGTCATAGGACTGCAAAAGAGGGTTGTTCACGCTCACGGTTGGCACCTTGGCTGGAAGAAACATGC
>NZ_RCOA01000086.1:0-9680 GCF_004307585.1 Pseudomonas sp. Sample_20
TGGCGCTGTAGGCATAATCGCGGCGGTACAGCGAGGCGTGGCGATGGCCTACAGCATGGGCAAGCAAGCGGCCCTGATCGTCGTAGGAGTATTCGCTGAGCAGCAAGCCTTGCTGGCGTTGCTGTTCACGACCGCAGTGGTAGACGTGGCGCGTGAGCGGCGTGCCGTTGAGGTCGATGGCGCTCAGCGCACCGCCCTTGGCGTAGTGATAATCGAGCTTGCTGTTGTCCGGCAGACGCAGGCGTTTGAGCTGACCGCAGGCGTCATAGGCATAGCGCAAGGTGCCCCAGCCCTGATGCTCGGTGATCAGCCGATCCTGACGGTCGTACTCGAAGGCCAGCGGGTGATTTTGCCCGTCATCGACACCGATCAACCGACCGAGGCGGTCGTAGTCGTAGCGGATCTTGGCGCCATCGGGCAGGGTTTTGACCAGCAAACGCCCGGACTTGTCGCGCTCGTAGCGGGTGACCAGCGATAAACCCTGCTCGCCAAACTCGGTCTTCTCAAGCAGGTGCCCATTCAGGTCATAGGCATAAGCCGTACGCCGCCCATCAAACCCGATTTCCTGTCGGATCAATCCGGTCGGCGTGTAATCCAGTCGGTACTTTTCTCCGGACTCGTTTTCAATCTCGGTCAGCAATAGCCGCGCATGGTCATAGCGGTACTGCACGCGGGTGCCGTCGGGGTTGATCCGCCGCGAGACCAGGTGCAGGTCGTCGTCATATTCGTAGCGGGTGATGCGCCCGAGCTCGTCGCGCTCAGCGGTGATCTGGCCGTAGGCGCCGTAGCTGTAGGCGCGCGTGCTTCCCGTAGGAGAAGTCGTCAGGATCAGTCGGCCGGCCGCGTCCCACTGCTGACGACTGACAACACCAAATTCGTCCTGGGTGGTAATCCGCCGGCCCAGCGCATCGTAGGAAAAGCGCCGCACGCCGCCATCGGGCAGGGTTTCTTCGATGAGCTGGCCGAGCTCGTTCCACACCCAGCGGTGGCGGCTGCTGTCCGGATAACGCAGCGACAGCAATTGCCCGCGCAGGTTGTAGTAGTAATGGGTGACCTGGCCGTCGGGATCGACCGCTTCGGTAACGGCACCTTCAGCGTTGCGCCGATAGATCCACACCGCGTCGCCTCGGCAACGCTTGTAGAGAAAACCGTTGCGGTACTCGTAGGACGTTGGTGCATCGTCCGGTGGAATCAGCGCGATCAGCCGTCCGACTTCGTCGTAGCGGTATTCGGTAACCGCGCCCAACGCATCCTGCTCGGCGATCAAGCGCCCCTGCTGGTCATAGGCCTTGAGCTGCTCGCCGCCATCGGCCGCGACCTGACGCACCAGCCGCGCGCGCTCGTCGTGGACGTAGACTTCTTCGGTGCCGTCGACGTAATGCACGGTCACGCTGGCGTCGTCATCGTTCCAGACGTAACGGGTGTTCATCTGCGAGAACGACGCCCAGTGGCGCACGCAGCGCGCCGCTTTGCCCTCGCGCTGCCACTCCCAGAAGAAGCTCGCGCCGCCGGTCAACTGGCGCTGGAGGATGACGTGGTGGTCGTCGTAGTCGTAGCGCTCGCTGTCGCCGACCGCGTTGGTCGCGACCAGCAGGCGTTGCCGGGCATCGAAGCTGTAGGTGGCGAGGGTTTGCTCGGAGGTCCACTCGCCCTGAACAAAGACTTGGTAATCGACCGCCACCAGCTGCGCGCGGTCATACCGCAACAGCAGCGCGCGCCCGGCGCCGTTGTCCAGACGCTGAATGCGGTCGGAGCGATCGCGTTGCAGGGTCAGACGATTACCGTAGACATCGCTGATTGCGGTCAGTCGTCCGGCGCGAAAGTGATAGAACCGCGCGCTGTCACCGGCCAGGGCGAGGATCAGTTCTTCCGGCTCATCGCCGAGAAAGATCGCCGCCCGCGACAGGCTGTTGTGAATCGCTGGGCGCGCGACGTTGGGCAGGGGAAAGCGGGTGCGGCGGTTCTCGTGGTCGATCCAGATCACGCCATCGCCGTCGAAGGACAGGCGATGGGCCAGCGTATGGCTCCAGCCGAAACCCAGGCCGATGTCGATCTCGACCGCGCTGCTGCGGTACAAACGGGTGAACTCGAAGGGCAGCACGCCATCGAGCACCGCGTCGGTCAGGGTCAGCAGTTCTTCGCCGGTGACCATCGACACCGGGCAGCCATTGGTACAGGTTTTGGGCACGCAATCGGCGGCATCGCCGTTGGGGTTTTTCGCTTGATCGGGGACGTCGTCGTGGGGCTCGTCTTTCTTCAACATGGCGTTGCGCTTGGCATCCCAGCGCAATTGCATCCGGCCCTTTTTCACCCCGGCGGCGATACCCCGCGCGGCAACGGCTTTGTAGCGGTCGACGTATTCAATAAAGGCGTTGACGATGCTGAACAGCGCCTTGACCAGACGCTTGGCGACGTTGAACAGCTGCGTTGCGCGGTCAGCCAGGCGCAGCGTCAGATAAGCGATCCCCGCCCCTGCTCCGACAAACGTCAGCACCACGCTGATCAACACATCGATGATCAGTTGCACGATCATCATCGACGCCACTTCAGCAGACTTGCCGGCAACCTCGCTGGGCGGCAGCATGTCCAGCCACAGACTCGCCGACCGTAGCAGCAAGCACATCGCCGCTTCGTCACTGACCAGCAACTGCAGCTTTTCCATGAGATCCGGAGCGGTCTGTGCCAGCTCGATCAGATCAGCCGCGCCACTGCCCAAACGCTCGGCGAACTTGCCGGGGTCCTGAAGAATTTCCGAGAGCAGACCGAGGCTGTCCCATACCCCTTCGATGGCCGCCCAACTGCCGGCGAGCATGCCGTTGCTGGCTGCGGTCGCCACCGACTGTGACCACTGCGGCTTGAAACCTTGCCACTCGCTACGCAGCCAGCGCTCAAGTTCGCCGGTCAAACCGTCGTAGGATTTGAACAGCTCGTCGACTTGACTGGAGGTGACAGCGCTGTGGACCAGAACGCGGTAGAACTTGCCCTCGTCGCCTCTGAACTCGCCCTTGCCCTGCTGATCAAGGGTGACCGGCGCGGTTTTGCCGCTATCCACGTCGACCACATCGACGGAAATGTTGCCCAGCGGGATGTCGTAGACCGATTCGAACTTGCTCTCGATTTGCATCAGCCCGCCGTGCGGGCACTGGACGACGCTGGAGGAAAATTCGTCGTCGCTGCTGCTGACCGACGTACTGCTATCGCCGAAGCGGATGATCCGCTCCATACCCACCAGCGATGGCAGGTCTGCTGCCTCGCTGATCTGGTCCGCCCTGCGACTGAGCCAGTGATCAAGCTGTTTGCGGTAGAGGCTGAGCGTTTGCGGAAAGCTGTCGAGTTCCTGCTCGATGCGCGCGATGGCTTCCATCAACACACGCGAGCAAACAAGGTGGACTGAAAAACGGGCTGAAGCATGAGCGGTCCCTCGCGCAAGAAATTAGTCGCGGGAACTGTGCGGGGGATCAAAGAGGAAAGAAGTCAGGCGAGTAGGCAAAGGATGTAGGACTAATCTGCAATCCAGCATCAAGCGAAAAACGTGCAGGCAGGAACGTAAACGCGGCGTGAGGAAAACCTCACGCCGCGTTTACTTAGAAGACATACATGGAATTACTGCGTTGAATCACCAGCCTTCAGCTGTTGCAGCTTCAGCTCGGCCAACGGATGCCCGGCCTTGGCGGCCATGCTCCACCAACGAGCGGCCTCAACGGGATCCGGCGCCTTGCTCGGGGTACCGGCGAGGCTGATCACGCCAACTTGATAAGCGGCTTTACCGTCGCCGGCCAACGCCGCCAGACGCAGCAGACGCACGCCTTCTTCACGCGCGCCCAACCCGACGCCGCGAAAAGTCAGAATGTGCCCATAAAAGCTTTGAGCATCGACATTGCCGAGGTTGGCCATGCGCGCGAACTGGCCTTCAAGCCAGCGCCAGCCACGCGGCTGGCGAACGAACCACGACCAATGAAACAGCCGGCGGGCCAGCCAGTAACCGGCCCGCGCCTTGAGCCGAAGAAACACTCAGGCCTCCGCCGATTCCGGGTATTCGTATTCGAAGACCCGCACCACTTCCGACGCATGCCAGGACGCCGCCGCGACGCCATCTGACGGCCCGGAAAAACGCCCCAGACGCTCGACACATTCAAAGAACCCGGTACGCGGCAAACGACTCGCGCCCTGACTGATGACCAGCGAACTGCGCAACGGCTGCTCGGCTTTGGCATCCAGTGCGGCCAGATGCTCCAGCGCAGCCGTCAGTGTCTGCATCGCCGGTGTCGGCAGCTGCAAACGCTCAAGCAAGGCTCGATAGGTCAGAAGATGGCGCTGACGGCGCGCCTGGTCCAGTTCCCCCAGCAATCCGTCCCAATGTTGACGGCTGATGCGTACGCTCACGATTCGTCCCTCCAACCCGGCACCGTCAGTTCCCAGGCCAGGCTGCGGCGAATCGCGGCGTCGGGCTGACGCTCACCACTTTCGATCATGGCCAGGTAAGACGGGCTGATGCCTACCGTGCGGGCCAGCGCCTCGATGGCGATGCCCTTCCCTTCGCGCAAACTGCGTAATTGATCCAGACCCGGAAGAATCGGCTCCGGCGAGGCGGCGAGCGGCGCTGCTGGCTGCTGCACCGGTGTTGCGTTGATCCCTGCTGCTTTCAGTAAAGCCTGATATTGAGCCCACGGCAGAACCGCGTATTCGGGTTCGCCATCGCGTGCAATTATCTGAATATCCATGACTACCCCGTAGGACAACACCACTTAGCGAGTCGGCACTTTTCCCTAGAAGTGTAATCCTAACAGCGGCCAAGGTCGCGAGTGGTATCTATCTGTAGGCAGTCTTGGTCAGTCAGGTTTTTTTCGGGCCTTGCAACTGCAATTGTTCAGGGGTATCAGGGAGGCGTTCAACCACGGCCAGCTTTTCGGGTTGCTGGCGCTTGCGCCACAGGCGGAAGGCGTTGAGCTCGTCATCGAGGGTTTTCATCAGCCAGGCGAGGACAGCGATGTCATCGAGCATGCCGAACATGGGAATGAAATCCGGAATGGCATCGACCGGGCTGAGGAAATACATCAGGCCCGCCACCACCGAAATCAGCGACTTGGCACTGATCGCGCGATACTCGCCACGCCAGTAGGCCAGGCACAGCGACTGCAGCAAGCGCAGATCATCCTTGAGTTTGCCCAGGCGATTGCCTTGCGCGGCGCCTTTGCTGGCCACGGCAAACAACAGGGTCGGCAAGCGTCCACGGGCCAGCAGGCGACCAGCCAACGGCAGGAATCGAGCGAAATTCCACGGAGCTTTCATCTATTCTTCCCGTTGAAATGTTATCCACACAAATTGTGGATAACCTTGTGAACAGAGCTGCATTTCAGCGCTGAGAGCCCCGTTTCATAAGGGCTGCGCTTAGATCGGGCGTTTTTTACTCACATAAAAAAGCCCAATATTTCATTGACTTGGCAGCTCAGGACGTCTAGCGCGGGCAGCCTCAAAGCTATGACTGTGCTGATCGCTGTCAGTTCGCTCTGTTTACCTTTCCTGACCTGCAGATGCAACAACGCCCCGCATAAGCGAGGCGTTGTTGTCGAGCCGTTGCGTGTTACTTGGCAGCGGCGTCTTCTTTGGCTGGATCCTTGATGGCCAGCAGTTCCAGGTCGAAAACCAGAACCGAGTTGGCCGGGATTGCCGGGCTTGGCGACTGAGCGCCGTAAGCCAGATCGCTAGGGATGTACAGTTTGTACTTCTCGCCAACGTGCATCAGTTGCAGACCTTCAACCCAACCCGGGATCACGCCACTGACTGGCAGATCGATCGGGCTGCCGCGCTCGACGGAGCTGTCGAACACGGTGCCGTTGGTCAGCTTGCCGGTGTAGTGAACAGTTACGACGTCGGTCGGCTTAGGCTGTGGGCCATCGGCTTTCTTCACTACTTCGTACTGCAGGCCGGAAGCGGTGGTGGTGACACCGGCCTTCTTGCCGTTTTCTTCGAGGAATTTCTTGCCGGCGGCTGCCGACTCTTCACTCATCTTGGCCATACGCTCTTCAGCACGCTTTTGCAGCGAGGCGAAGGCTTCGACCAGTTCTTCATCTTTCAGCTTCTGTTCTTTCTTGCCAACGGCATCTTCGATGCCCTGGGCTACCGCTTTGGAGTCCAGATCATCCATGCCTTCCTGGGCAAGGCTTTTGCCCATGTTCAGGCCGATGCCGTAGGAAGCTTTTTGCGCCGGGGTTTTCAGCTCTACGCTGGTCTGCGAGTCACAACCCGCGAGTACCAGGCTAACCAGGGCTACCGCCGCCGCCAACCGATGCTGTTTCATGCTATTTCCTTGTTCATGCGCCGAATGGGCAATCGAGTAAAGCCGCGAGCTTATCAGGCCGCCACGACCAATGGCTACCGGCATGAGAGCAGGAATCTTCCGATAAGTTCAGGGATTAAAACGCATTTGGACAACGGCTGGATGAAGCTTCTGTCATCCACGGACGACAAGCGTCATCGGAGCTTGCCTCAGCGTCTGGCGTAATGGCCACTTGCCCAGCAGTCATGGCTCAGGCATAACAGCGCAACAATTCGACAAGGATGTTTAACTTGCGCCTTCTATTCCGCGTTCTCACTCTGGGGATCGTGCTAGCGATAATCGCCGTTGCGATGATTGTCTATTACGTCGCCAACCCGAAATTGCCCTTCTACACCCCGCCGCAACAGGTACGTTACCTGGATCAATGGAGCGAAGAGCAACGGCAGACCTACTACTTCACGCCGCAAGGTACGCAAGTCAAAGGCCTGCGTTACGAGTGGTTCCAGGCATTGGAATTGCCCTTCTCCGAGCAGCGCTTCGCCTCCCCTGAATATCTCGCCCGTTTCGGCTTCCTGGTCGACCCGCAGCAGAAATCTAGCCCGAACAATCCCGGCAACCTCCCCGTCGGTTTTGCCCGGCACCAGAATCCCGGCAACGCCTCCGAGCATTATCTCGACATCACCTGCGCCGCTTGCCACACCGGCGAGTTGCGCTTCAAAGGCCAGGCCGTGCGCATTGATGGCGGCACCGCGCAACACGTGTTGCCTTCCAGCGTTCCTACTTTGCGCGGTGGCAGTTTCGGACAGGCCCTGGTCGCCAGTCTCGCCTCGACTTACTACAACCCATGGAAGTTTGAGCGCTTCGCCCGCCAGGTGCTCGGAGATGATTACGAAGCGCGCCGCGAACAATTGCGCAGCGAGTTCAAGACCTCGCTGAACACCTTCGTCAAAGTGGCGTGGAACGACACCCATCGCGGCCTGTACCCGACCGAGGAAGGCCCGGGGCGCACCGACGCGTTCGGCCGGATTGCCAACGCTACGTTTGGCGACGCGATTTCCCCTGCCAACTACCGTGTGGCCGATGCCCCGGTGGATTACCCGCAGCTGTGGGACATGTGGACGTTTGACTGGGTGCAGTGGAACGGCTCGGCCCAACAGCCAATGGCGCGCAATATCGGCGAGGCGCTCGGCGTCGGTGCCACGCTGAATTTCTTCGACGCCAATGGCCAGCCGCTGCAAGGCGCTGAGCGCTACCCCTCCAGCGTGCGCGTGCGCGATCTGCACGCCATCGAAGAAACCTTGCAGCAGCTGAAGCCGCCAACCTGGCCCGAAGATCTGTTCGGTGCGATCGACAAGCCGCTGGCCGCCAGAGGCCGCGCGCTGTTCGCGGAAAACTGCGCCGGCTGCCATGTCCCGCGCCAATCGCAGGAAGGCAAACGCTGGGTGCAGCACTTGCACATGCTTCCCGTGGAGGTGATCGGCACCGATCCGAATGCGGCCAACAACATTGCCAGTCACCGTTTCGACCTGAGCGCGCTGCAATGGGATGTCAAAGAGCTGGAAAAAATGGACGTCAAACTGCACCCCGAAACCAAGGAGCCGCTTGATCTGAGCCAATTGTCGGTGGCCAAGGGCCTGGCTTACGTCACCGCGTTCGTGGAAAACCGTGCCTATCGCGACGCGCAGATCACGCCGGAAGAAAAACCGCGCATGGATGGTTTCGGCCTGCCGATCGGCGTGCGCGAGAAAGTGGCTTACAAGGCCCGACCGCTGGCTGGCGTGTGGGCGACTGCGCCGTTTCTGCACAACGGCTCGGTGCCGAGCCTTTATCAGTTGCTGTCACCGCAGGATGAGCGCGCCACCACCTTCTATAAAGGCACGCTCGAATACGACCCGCACCACCTCGGCTATCGCACCGAACCTTTCACCAACGGTTTTCTGTTCGACACGCGCATCAGCGGCAACCATAACAGCGGCCACGAATTCCGCGCCGGCGCTCGCGGCAACGGGGTGATCGGCCGCCTCCTGCAACCCGAGGAGCGCTGGGCGCTGCTCGAATATCTGAAAGTATTGGGCGGACCACTGGAGGCGCAGTTGCCATGATCATGCCGACATTCAAAAGAGAACTGCCGCCACTCGCGCGTTTCTGGCTCTGGTTGGGGCGCTTGCTTGGCAAGACGTTACTGACCGTGCTGGTCATCGCCCTGCTCGGCTGGGCCATCGCCGCCGCGTGGTTCGCTTGGCAGCATCGTGGGCCGGTGTCGGCGCAGGAACAGATTCCACCAGGCGAAGCGGCGATGACCCAGGACATCATTCAAACCGCAGTGCGCATCGTCGACCAGCACCGCGAACCCACGCGTTATCTGCGCGATGCCCACGCCAAAGCGCATGGCTGCGTGAAGGCGCAAGTGCAGGTGTTACCGGAACTGGCGCAATCGCTGCGGCAGGGGGTGTTCAGCGAGCCGGGCAAGACCTGGCAGGCGCTGATCCGGTTGTCCAACGGCAATGCCTATCCGCAATTCGACAGCATTCGCGACGCGCGCGGAATGGCGATCAAGTTGCTTGAGGTTCCTGGCACGCAACTGCTCGGCAACCGCCAGGACCAGCATGAACAGGATTTCGTGATGTTCAGCCATCCGAATTTGTTTGTCAGCGATGTCGCCGAGTATCGTCAGAATGTGGCGGCGCAGGCTGACGGCAAGAAGGTCATGGCGTTTTTTCCGACGTGGGATCCGCGCACCTGGCAGGTCCGTCATCTATTCATCGCGCTGGCAACCCTGTCACCGCCGCCGGACAGTCCTACCGAGACCACATACTTCTCGGTATCGCCCTACAAGTTCGGTGAGGCCAATGCGAAATTCCGCGTCGTGCCGGATCCGGAGCGTTGCCCGGCGTATACGCTGCCCAAACAGAATCACGACTTGCCGAATTTCCTGCGCAGCGCACTGAATCAGCAGTTGTCGACGGATCGGGTGCCGGCGTGCTTCGCCTTGCAGATCCAGCGCCAGGACGCGAACAAATACATGCCGATCGAGGACACGAGCATTGAGTGGCGTGAGCAGGATGCACCGTTTGAAACCGTGGCGCGGATCACCCTGCCCGCACAGGACTTCGATACGCCTGCGCTGAATCTGCAATGCGACAACCTGTCGTTCAATCCGTGGTTCGGCATCGAGGCGCATCGGCCGATTGGCGGGATCAATCGCTTGCGCAAGGCAGTGTACGAGGCGGTGAGCGATTATCGGCATGCCCGCAATGCGGCGCAGTAGCGCGGCGATTTTATAAATCGCAGACAGCAAAAAGCCCGCACAAGGCGGGCTTTTTGTGGTGTCTGGCGTTCAGCTCCAGATACCGAATATGGCGCAGCGGACGGGACTCGAACCCGCGACCCCCGGCGTGACAGG
>NZ_RCOA01000005.1:0-9487 GCF_004307585.1 Pseudomonas sp. Sample_20
CCCCGGAATACGGCGCCACGGCGGCGATGTTCTACATCGACCAGCAGACCATCGATTACCTGAAACTGACCGGCCGTGAAGACCAGCAGGTTCAATTGGTCGAGCAATACGCCAAGTTGACCGGGCTTTGGGCTGACAGCCTCAAAGGTGCGCAATACGAGCGCGGCCTGACCTTCGATTTGTCCTCGGTGGTGCGCAACATGGCCGGCCCGAGCAACCCGCACGCCCGCGTCGCGGTGTCCGATCTGGCCGCCAAAGGCATCTCCGGCCAGTGGGATGACGTGCCGGGGCAAATGCCCGATGGCGCGGTGATCATCGCCGCGATCACCAGTTGCACCAACACCAGCAACCCGCGCAACGTCATTGCCGCTGGCCTGTTGGCGCGCAATGCCAACAAGCTCGGCCTGACGCGCAAGCCGTGGGTCAAATCTTCGCTGGCGCCGGGCTCGAAAACCGTGGCGCTGTACCTCGATGAAGCGGGGCTGACCACTGAACTTGAACAGCTCGGTTTCGGCGTTGTGGCATTTGCTTGCACCACTTGCAACGGCATGTCCGGCGCCCTCGATCCGCTGATCCAGCAAGAGATCATCGACCGCGATCTGTACGCGACCGCAGTGCTTTCCGGCAACCGCAACTTCGACGGGCGCATTCACCCGTACGCCAAACAGGCATTCCTCGCCTCGCCGCCGCTGGTGGTTGCCTACGCGATCGCCGGGACCATCCGTTTCGATATCGAGAAGGATGTGCTGGGCGTGGTCGATGGCCGGGAAATCCGCCTGAAAGACATCTGGCCGAGCGACGAAGAAATCGATGCGGTGGTGAAGTCGTCGGTCAAGCCTGAGCAGTTCCGTCAGGTCTACATCCCGATGTTCGCCGTGCATGAAGACACCGGGCCGAAAGTCGCGCCGCTGTACGACTGGCGCGAGATGAGCACCTACATCCGCCGTCCGCCGTACTGGGAAGGCGCACTGGCCGGCGCCCGTCCGCTGAAGGGCATGCGCCCGCTGGCGGTGCTGCCGGACAACATCACCACTGATCACCTGTCGCCATCGAACGCGATCATGCTCGACAGCGCCGCCGGCGAATACCTGGCAAAAATGGGCCTGCCGGAAGAGGACTTCAACTCCTACGCCACCCACCGTGGCGACCACCTGACGGCCCAGCGCGCGACCTTCGCCAACCCGAAACTGTTCAACGAAATGGTCGTGGAAAACGGCAAGGTCAAGCAGGGTTCGCTGGCGCGTGTCGAGCCGGAAGGCCAGGTCATGCGCATGTGGGAAGCCATCGAAACCTACATGCAACGCAAGCAGCCGCTGATCATCATCGCTGGCGCTGACTACGGTCAGGGTTCGTCCCGCGACTGGGCGGCGAAAGGCGTGCGCCTGGCCGGCGTCGAGGCGATTGCCGCTGAAGGTTTCGAGCGCATTCACCGCACCAACCTGGTGGGCATGGGCGTGTTGCCGCTGGAATTTAAACCCGGCACCAACCGCCACACCCTGGCCATCGACGGCAGCGAAACCTACGATGTGATCGGCGAACGCAAGCCGCGTGCGGATCTGACGCTGGTGATCAATCGCAAGAACGGCGAGCGCGTCGAAGTGCCGGTGACCTGCCGTCTCGATACCGCTGAAGAAGTGTCGATCTACGAGGCCGGCGGCGTGTTGCAGCGCTTTGCTCAGGACTTCCTCGAAGGCTCGGCGGTCGCCGTTTAAATCAACGTGTGGGCATGGGATTTCAAGTCCCATGCCTTCGGTAAGGAGCACCATGGCTCACGCACCACAAATCAGAATCCCTGCGACTTACATGCGAGGCGGCACCAGCAAAGGCGTGTTCTTCAGCCTCAAGGATCTGCCCGAAGCAGCGCAGGTTCCAGGCCCGGCGCGCGACGCGTTGCTGCTGCGGGTGATCGGCAGCCCCGATCCCTACGACAAGCAGATCGACGGCATGGGCGGCGCGACGTCGAGCACCAGCAAAACCGTGATCCTGTCGAAAAGCACCCGCGCCGATCACGACGTCGATTACCTGTTCGGCCAGGTGTCGATCGACAAGCCGTTCGTCGACTGGAGCGGCAACTGCGGCAACCTCTCGGCGGCGGTCGGTTCGTTCGCCATCAGCAACGGTCTGGTCGACGCCAGCCGCATTCCGCACAACGGCGTGGCGGTGGTGCGCGTGTGGCAGGCCAACATCGGTAAGACCATCATCGCCCACGTGCCGATCACCAATGGCGAAGTGCAGGAAACCGGTGATTTCGAACTCGACGGCGTGACCTTTCCGGCGGCCGAAGTGCAGGTTGAGTTCATGGATCCGGCGGCGGAAGAAGAGGGCGGCGGTGGCTCGATGTTCCCCACCGGCAATCTGGTCGATGAGCTCGAAGTGCCGGGTGTCGGCACGTTCAAGGCGACCATGATCAACGCCGGGATCCCGACGATTTTCGTCAACGCCGAGGACATCGGCTACACCGGCACCGAACTCCAGGGCGCGATCAACGGCGATCCGAAAGCGCTGCTGATGTTCGAGACCATTCGCGCCTACGGTGCGTTGCGCATGGGCCTTATCTCCAGCCTGGAAGAAGCCGCCACGCGGCAGCACACGCCGAAAGTCGCATTCGTTGCCAAACCTTCGGATTACCTGGCGTCGAGTGGTAAAGCGATTGCCGCTGGTGATGTCGATCTGCTGGTGCGCGCGTTGTCGATGGGCAAGCTGCACCACGCGATGATGGGCACGGCAGCGGTGGCGATCGGCACGGCGGCAGCGATTTCCGGGACGTTGGTCAATCTTGCTGCTGGTGGGGTTGAGCGCAATGCGGTGCGTTTCGGCCATCCGTCCGGGACGTTGCGCGTGGGCGCTGAGGCGACGCTGGAGAATGGCGAGTGGGTGGTGAAGAAAGCCATCATGAGCCGCAGTGCGCGGGTGCTCATGGAAGGCTATGTCCGCGTGCCCGGAGATTGCTTTTAAGCAACGGCAATATCCTTGTGGGAGCGAGCCTGCTCGCGAAAGCGATGCATCAGACATGCAAATGTTGACTGACACTCAGCCTTCGCGAGCAGGCTCGCTCCCACAGTGGATTGCATTTCAATCATAAGAAATCGTTAGCCCTGAACCGAGGTCCCATCAACGAACCACTTCACGAGTGAATCGAACATGAGCGCCAACGTCGACCTGAACAACCGCCCCGATTACGACGCAGTCCTGCAGGACATCGCCGACTACGTCCTCACCTTCAAGCCCGAATCCGCCGAGGCGCTGAACACCGCGCGCAATTGCCTGATCGACACGCTGGGCTGTGGTCTGCTGGCCCTGCGTTTCCCCGAATGCACGAAACACCTCGGCCCGATCGTCGAAGGCACGGTTGTACCGTTCGGTGCACGAGTGCCAGGTACCCCTTATCGCCTCGATCCGGTCAAAGCCGCTTGGGATATCGGCTGCATTGTCCGCTGGCTCGACTACAACGACACCTGGCTCGCCGCCGAATGGGGGCATCCATCGGACAACCTCGGCGCCATCCTCGCCGTGGCCGATCACCTGTCGCAAAAACGCGTCGCCAATGGTGAGGCGCCGCTGACGGTCCGCGATGTGCTGGAAGCAATGATCATGGCCCACGAGATTCAAGGCGTGATCGCTCTGGAAAACTCCTTTAACCGGGTAGGACTGGATCACGTCATTCTGGTGAAAGTCGCCTCGACCGCCGTCAGCGCCAGACTGATGGGCGCCAATCGCGAGCAGCTGTTGTCGGCACTGTCCCACGCCTTCGCCGACGGTCAGGCACTGCGCACTTATCGGCATGCGCCGAACGCCGGCTCGCGCAAATCCTGGGCGGCGGGGGATGCGGCGAGTCGCGGCGTGCGCCTGGCCGACATCGCCATGCGCGGTGAGATGGGCATTCCCGGTGTGTTGAGCGCGAAGCAGTGGGGCTTCTATGACGTATCGTTCAGCCACACCAACAACAATCTGGCGCTCAAGCCCGAGGACAAACGCGCTTTCAGCTTCTCCCGGCCGTTCGGCAGTTACGTGATGGAAAACGTGCTGTTCAAGATCAGTTTCCCCGCCGAATTCCATGCGCAGACGGCGTGCGAAGCGGCGGTGACCTTGCATCCGCTGGTTCGCAATCGCCTGCATGAGATCGACCGCATCGTCATCACCACCCATGAATCGGCGATCCGCATCATTTCCAAGGTCGGCCCGCTCGCCAACGCCGCCGACCGCGATCATTGCCTGCAATACATGACCGCCGTGCCGCTGGCATTCGGCAATCTGGTGGCTGAGCACTACGAAGACGACTTCCACAAGGCGCATCCGATCATCGATGTGCTGCGCGAAAAAATGCTCATCGTTGAAGAACCGCGCTTCACCCGCGAATACCTTGAGCCCGACAAACGCTCGATTGCCAACGCCGTGCAGGTGTTTTTCAAGGACGGCAGCAGCACCGACAACGTCGTGGTGGAGTACCCGATCGGCCATCGCCGCCGCCGCGCCGAGGGCATTCCGTTGCTGGAAGACAAGTTCAAGGCCAACCTGGCCACGCGGTTTGCCGGGCAGCGTTGCGCTGAGATATTTGCGCTCTGTGAGGATCAGGCGCGGCTGGAAGCCACAGCGGTGAATCGATTCATCGACCTGTTTGTGATCTGACAGACCGCGTTATCGTTCTTCGCGGGCAGGCTCGCTCCCACAGTCGTTACGATGCAGGTCCACTGTGGGAGCGAGCCTGCTCGCGAAGGCGCCAGATCAGGCAACGCCGGACTACTTGAACCGCCGCTCAACGCCTTTCTCCACGAGAATCTTCGCCGAAATCTCTTCCACCGAGAAATGCGTGGAATTGATGTGCGGAATGTTTTCGCGGCGGAACAGGTTTTCCACTTCGCGCACTTCGAATTCGCACTGGGCGTAGCTCGAATAACGGCTGTTGGGCTTACGCTCATTGCGGATCGCGGTCAGGCGGTCGGGGTCGATGGTCAGGCCGAACAGCTTGTGCTGATGCGCGCGCAGGGCCGTCGGCAGGGTCAGGCGCTCCATGTCGTCTTCGGTCAGCGGATAGTTGGCCGCGCGGATGCCGAACTGCATGGCCATGTACAGACACGTCGGCGTTTTGCCGCATCGCGACACGCCCACTAGTATCAGATCGGCTTTGTCGTAATAGTGGGTGCGCGCACCGTCATCGTTGTCGAGGGCGAAGTTCACCGCCTCGATGCGCTCCATGTAATTGGAGTTGTGTCCGATCGAATGGGATTTGCCGACGGTGTAGGAAGAATGCTCGGTGAGCTCCTGTTCGAGCGGCGCGAGGAAGGTCGAGAAAATGTCGATCATGAAACCATTGGACGTTGCGAGAATCTCACGAATGTCCTGATTGACGATGGTGTCGAAGATGATCGGGCGAAAGCCGTCGGTTTCAGCGGCTTTGTTGATTTGTTGTACCATGGCCCGCGCTTTTTCCACGCTGTCGATGTAGGGCCGCGTGAATTTGCTGAAGGTAATGTTTTCGAACTGCGCCAACAGGCTTTGACCCAGGGTTTCGGCGGTAATGCCGGTGCCATCGGAGATGAAGAAAGCAGATCGTTTCATTTGCACCTTGGGCCTTAAGCTAGTAACGAATCTTGGATATGATAGGCGCGATTTGCCGGCCGCCATTGGCCCGCATTCTCACTTATTTTCCAGGTCCAGGCCATACAACCGGCCAAGGCTCCCCCGGGCCGCCGGTTTCTGAGCTTTTCCAACACAGTTAGTGGAGAGATCACCTTGGTAGAGTACGTAGTTTCCCTCGATAAGCTCGGCAAACACGATGTTGAGCATGTGGGGGGCAAGAACGCATCCCTGGGCGAGATGATCAGTAACCTGGCAGGCGCCGGTGTTTCGGTCCCCGGCGGCTTCGCCACGACGGCTCAGGCCTATCGTGACTTCCTCGAACTGAGCGGCCTGAACGAGCAGATCCACAAGGCCCTCGACGCGCTCGACGTCGACGACGTCAATGCCCTGGCCAAGACCGGTGCGCAGATCCGTCAATGGATCATGGAAGCCGAATTTCCCGAAAAACTGAATGCCGAGATCCGCACCGCGTTCGCCGCGCTGTCGGCGGGCAATCCTGATGTGGCCGTGGCCGTGCGTTCTTCCGCCACCGCCGAAGACCTGCCGGACGCGTCCTTCGCCGGTCAGCAGGAAACCTTCCTGAACATCCGTGGTGTGGAAAACGTTATCCGCGCCGCCAAAGAGGTGTTCGCTTCGCTGTTCAACGACCGCGCGATTTCCTACCGCGTGCACCAGGGCTTCGACCACAAACTGGTCGCCCTGTCGGCTGGCGTGCAGCGCATGGTGCGTTCGGAAACCGGCACCGCCGGCGTGATGTTCACCCTCGACACCGAATCGGGTTTCCGTGACGTGGTGTTCATCACCGGCGCTTACGGCCTGGGTGAAACCGTCGTACAAGGCGCGGTCAACCCGGATGAGTTCTACGTACACAAAGGCACGCTGGAGGCCGGTCGTCCCGCGATCCTGCGCCGCAACCTGGGCAGCAAAGCCATCAAGATGATCTACGGCGATGAGGCCAAGGCCGGTCGTTCGGTCAAGACTGTCGATGTCGACAAGGCCGAACGCGCGCGTTTCTGCCTGACCGACGCCGAAGTCAGTGAGCTGGCCAAGCAGGCGATGATCATCGAGAAGCACTACGGCTGCCCGATGGACATCGAGTGGGCCAAGGACGGTGACGACGGCAAGCTGTACATCGTGCAAGCGCGTCCGGAAACCGTGAAAAGCCGCACCCAGGCCAACGTGATGGAACGTTACCTGCTCAAGGAAACCGGCACCGTGCTGGTGGAAGGTCGGGCGATCGGCCAGCGCATCGGCGCCGGCAAAGTACGCATCATCAAAGACGTCTCGGAAATGGACAAAGTCCAGCCGGGCGACGTGCTGGTATCCGACATGACCGACCCGGACTGGGAACCAGTGATGAAGCGCGCCAGCGCAATCGTCACCAACCGTGGCGGGCGTACCTGCCACGCGGCGATCATCGCCCGTGAGCTGGGCATTCCGGCGGTGGTCGGTTGCGGCAACGCCACCCAGCTGCTGAAGGATGGCCAGGGCGTGACCGTATCCTGCGCCGAAGGCGACACCGGCTACATCTTCGAAGGCGAACTGGGCTTCGACATCAAGAAGAACTCCGTCGACGCCATGCCGGAGCTGCCGTTCAAGATCATGATGAACGTCGGCAATCCGGATCGCGCCTTCGACTTCGCCCAATTGCCGAACGCCGGCGTCGGTCTGGCGCGTCTGGAATTCATCATCAACCGCATGATCGGCGTGCACCCGAAAGCGCTGTTGAACTACGACGGCCTGCCGCAGGAAATCAAGGACAGCGTCGACAAGCGTATTGCCGGTTACAGCGACCCGGTCGACTTCTACGTCGACAAACTGGTGGAAGGCATCAGCACCCTGGCTGCAGCGTTCACGCCGAAAAAAGTCATCGTGCGTCTGTCGGACTTCAAGTCCAACGAATACGCCAACCTGATCGGCGGCAAGCTCTACGAGCCGGAAGAAGAAAACCCGATGCTGGGCTTTCGTGGTGCTTCGCGTTACATCAGCGAATCGTTCCGCGATTGCTTCGAGCTCGAATGCCGCGCATTGAAACGCGTGCGTAACGAGATGGGCCTGACCAACGTGGAAATCATGGTGCCGTTCGTCCGTACTCTGGGCGAAGCCAGCCAGGTGGTCGATCTGCTCGCCGAGAACGGCTTGAAGCGCGGCGAGAACGGTCTGCGCGTGATCATGATGTGCGAACTGCCATCGAACGCGATTCTGGCCGAGGAATTCCTCGAATTCTTCGACGGTTTCTCGATCGGCTCCAACGACCTGACCCAACTGACTTTGGGTCTGGACCGTGACTCCGGGATCATCGCGCACCTGTTCGACGAGCGGAATCCGGCGGTGAAGAAGCTGTTGGCCAACGCCATTCAGGCCTGCAACAAGGCCGGCAAGTACATCGGCATCTGCGGTCAGGGTCCTTCGGACCACCCGGATCTGGCCAAGTGGCTGATGGAACAGGGCATCGAAAGCGTGTCGCTGAACCCGGACACCGTGCTGGAAACCTGGTTCTTCCTCGCCGAAGGCCAGGCTTGATCAGTATGTAATTGGCCCGCGCCCCATGTGGGAGCGGGCCTTGAGATTTAAGTAGGGCGGGCTCCAGCGGATGCCGCCCTTTTTTGTGCAAGAGCATTATGCAAAGCAGCAGCAACCTGTTTCCTGTCGCGCTGATCAGCGCCGAGCGGCGCGGCGATCTGAGCGAAGACGTCTATCGATTGAAACCCGGCAACAGCCCGGACTGGTCCGTGGAAATCGCCGTCACCCGCCTGGGCATGGCCGATGACACGGCGCCACGCGGCGTGCCGGTGATTCTGTTGCACGGCAGCTTTTCCAATCGGCGCTTCTGGTTTTCCCCCAAAGGTCTCGGGCTCGGCGCGTATCTGACGCGGCTGGGCTTCGACGTGTGGATTCCGGAAATGCGCGGTCACGGCCTGTCCCAGCGCAACGAAGACTATCGGCGCAACCGCGTGGCCGATTATGCCCGTTACGATCTGCCGGCGGTTGCCGCGTTCGTGCGTGAGCAGAGCGGACAGATCCCGCACTGGATCGGCCATTCGCTCGGCGGCATCACCCTGGCGGCGGCGCTCGGTGGCGAATATCTCGGCGAACCGGCCGTGGCCTCGGCGGCGTTTTTCGGCACGCAGGTCAGCCGCACCTACTGGCCGTTGAAAATCCCACCGGTGGAGTGGGGCGGGCGCTTCATTCTCAAGCGGTTCGCGCAGTTGTCTGGCTCACGCCTCAAACGCGGTCCGGAAGACGAACCGATCGGCCTGGCCATCGAAAGCATGCGCTGGTACGGCTTGTTTGGCCGCTTCGGCGACAAGGATAAGGACTGGTGGGCCGGACTTGCCGAGGTGCAGGTGCCGGTGCTGGCGGTGACCGCAGCGGGGGATCATCAGGATCCGGCGTGGGCCTGCCGCAAGCTGTTCGAGCAGATCGGCTCAGAGTGCAAGCAGTTCATCAACCTGGGCCGCGAGCAGGGGTTCTCGGACAATTTCGGCCATGTCGAAATGTTGGTGAGCAAAGCAGCGCAGGCTGAAGTGTGGCCGCTGGTGGCGCGCTGGTTGAACGATCAGCAGACGCCGTTGCTGGCGCAGACGACGGATCTGGCCGCTGCGGTGTGAGGGGCGTTCCGTTCAGCCTGGCTTGCGGCTAAGATATGACGCATTGTGCGGTTCCGGTCATATTTCGTGACTGTTTAGCGATAACGTTTCAGCCGCGGTTCAGGTTCGCTCAGCGACCATGGCATGGACTAAGGTAAACAGCGACCGCCGGAACTCGTCTCATCAGAATGCGGCATCCTTGATCGTCTTCCTTGTTACAGGAGTTTTTCGATGGAACATTACCTTACGCCTGACCTGTGCGACGCCTACCCGGAGCTGGTGCAGGTGCTGGAACCGATGTTCAGCAATTTCGGCGGCCG
>NZ_RCOA01000021.1:0-9137 GCF_004307585.1 Pseudomonas sp. Sample_20
TCGTCGACCAGACCGTCCTCGATCAGGGGTTCAATGCGTTTTGGAGTCTTCATCAGCTTTTATTGTGGATCCTTTATTACCAAACACGCGAATGTCACTCGTTATACGGCAATCCTCGCCCGACGGGGAGGGGTTGCCGACCTGTGAACCTTGAGGATGCACACACTGTGCCGGATCAATCGCAGCGACCCGGGCGAATCATAGCCGAGACCGTGGCATTGATTGGTATCGGCCGGCAAGGGCATTTGCGACAGAATCTGACATGGTCGGTGAACTTCAGTTGCCCTCACCCCAGCCCTCTCCCAGAGGGAGAGGGGGCCGATCGAGGTGTCTCCCGTAATGCATCGACCTGAGAGACCGCAGCGCTTCTGGTTTGAATCGCAGCTTTGGATTCGGTGAAGGGCGCTCAGGTCGGCGTCGATCTCGAGCATCCCCCAATCAGTCCCCTCTCCCTTTGGGAGAGGGTTAGGGTGAGGGGCTTTTTCAGCGTTCAATGATCGCGGTGACACCCTGCCCGCCCGCCGCACAGATCGAAATCAACCCTCGCCCCTTGCCCGCCGCATCCAGCAGCTTGGCCAAATTCGCGACAATCCGCCCGCCCGTCGCGGCGAACGGATGCCCCGCCGCCAGCGAACTGCCTTTCACATTGAGCCGACTGCGATCAATCGAACCCAGCGGTGCGTCGAGCCCCAGGCGGGTTTGGCAATATTCGGGATCCTCCCAGGCCTTGAGCGTGCACAGCACTTGCGCGGCGAAGGCTTCGTGAATTTCGTAGTAATCAAAATCCTGCAAGGTCAGGCCGTTGCGCGCCAGCAAGCGTGGCACGGCGTACACCGGCGCCATCAGCAGGCCCTCGGCACCGTTGACGAAATCCACCGCCGCCGCTTCGCCGTCGCGCAGATAAGCAAGGATCGGCAAACCGCGCTCTCTGGCCCATTCCTCACTTCCCAGCAACACCACCGAAGCGCCATCGGTGAGCGGCGTGGAATTGCCGGCCGTCAGCGTGCCCTTGGCGCTTTTCTCGAAGGCCGGTTTCAGCGTGGCGAGTTTTTCCAGGGTCAGGTCCGGGCGCAGATTGTTGTCGCGGGTCAGGCCGAGGAACGGCGTCATCAGATCGTTGTGCCAGCCTTCGCTGTAGGAAGCGGCGAGTTTGTGGTGGCTTTCGAGGGCCAGTTGATCCTGTTCTTCGCGGGGAATATTCCAGGTCTGCGCCATCAGCTCACAGTGCTCGCCCATCGACAGGCCAGTGCGTGGCTCGCCGTTGCGCGGGAATTCGGGGATCAGGTGCTGGGGGCGCAACTGCAAAAGGGTTTTCAGTTTGTCGCCGGTACTCTTGGCGCGGTTGGCCTGTAGAAGAATCCTGCGCAGGCCTTCGCTGACGCTGATCGGCGCGTCGGAGGTGGTGTCGACGCCGCCGGCAATGCCGCAGTCGATCTGGCCGAGGGCGATCTTGTTCGCCACCAGCAACGCCGCCTCCAGACCGGTGCCGCAGGCTTGCTGAATGTCATAGGCCGGTGTCGTCGGAGACAAGCGCGAGCCGAGCACGCATTCGCGGGTCAGGTTCATATCCCGTGACAATTTAAGCACCGCGCCCGCCACCATTTCGCCGATGCGCTGGCCATGCAGGTTGTAGCGTTCGATCAAGCCTTCCAGCGCGGCGGTGAGCATCGCCTGATTGCTGGCCGTGGCGTACGGCCCGTTGGAGCGAGCGAAAGGGATGCGGTTACCGCCGATGATCGCGACGCGGCGCAGCTGGGTCATGAAAAGCTCCTGTTCCAAATGGTCGAAATTTGCCCAATCCCTGTGGGAGCGAGCCTGCTCGCGAAGAGGCCGGCACATTCAGCCTCTTCAGCGCCTGATACAGCGCCTTCGCGAGCAGGCTCGCTCCCACATGAACCGCATTTATCTGCAAGACCTGCTAAACCTGAGTGTTCAAGCGTAGGCCTTATTGCGCCGATCGAACGATTGATTGCCGTAGACAGTCCACACTTTGAACCCCAACTTCTGGAGAGCGTTCCATGTCTGACCGCTATATCGACTTCGCCAACTCATCCTTCGGCCATCGTCTGGTCGGGGCCTTGGGCCTGCCGTCGCCGGTGCGGCTGGAACGCTGGCAGGCGGGGCGTCTGCGGCCGATCGAGGGCGCCCTGTTGCTCGGTGGCGGGCCGCTGGCCGAACGGATCAGCGGGTTTGCCAACCGCTTGACCGATGCGATCTACAGCTATGGCACCGAGCCCTCGCTGGCCACTGCATGGATCCCCGGCCACGGGCCGAAACTCAAAGCGGTGGTGTTCGACGCCAGCGATTTGCAGCACACCGATCAGCTCAAGCAGTTGCGCGAATTCTTCCAGCCATTGATGAAGAATCTCGACCATAGCGCGCACCTGGTGATTCTCGGCCGTGCTCCGGAAAGCCTGGGTGATCCGTTCGCCTCCAGTGCGCAGCGAGCACTCGAAGGCTTCTCGCGCTCGCTGGCCAAAGAGCTGCGCGGCGGTGGCACATTGCAGTTGATCTACGTCGGCGAAGGTGCCGAGGATCAATTGGAAGGCCCGCTGCGATTTTTCCTCTCGCCGAAAAGTGCATTCGTTTCCGGCCAGGTGATTCGCCTGACCGCGTGCGCCACACCGGTGACTGACTGGACCCGCCCGCTGGCCGGGCGCAAGGCGCTGGTCACCGGTGCCGCGCGCGGCATCGGCGCGTCGATTGCCGAAACCCTCGCACGTGATGGCGCCGAGGTGATTCTGCTCGACGTACCGCCAGCCAAGACCGACCTCGAGGCCCTTGCCGCGCGCCTCGGCGGCCGGGCGATCACACTCGATATCTGCGCCGATGACGCCGCCGCGCAATTGATCGAACAGCTGCCCGACGGCCTCGACATCCTCGTGCACAACGCCGGCATCACCCGTGACAAAACCTTGGCCAACATGACCCCGGAATTCTGGGACGCGGTGCTGGCCGTCAACCTCAACGCGCCGCAAGTGCTGACCAAGGCGCTGCTCGACAGCGGCACCCTGCGCGACAACGCACGGGTGGTCTTGCTCGCCTCGATCAGCGGCATCGCCGGCAATCGCGGGCAAACCAACTACGCGGCGAGCAAGGCTGGCCTGATCGGTCTGGCCCAGGCATGGGCACCGACGCTGCTGGAACGCGGCATCAGCATCAACGCTGTCGCCCCGGGTTTTATCGAAACGCAAATGACCGCGCACATTCCGTTCGGCCTGCGCGAAGCCGGGCGGCGCATGAGTTCGCTGGGCCAGGGCGGTTTGCCGCAAGACGTCGCCGAAGCCGTGGCGTGGCTGGCGCAACCGGGCACGGGCGCGTTCACCGGCCAAGCGCTGCGGGTCTGTGGGCAAAGCGTTCTGGGGGCATAAAGATGAGCATCGAATGGCACACGCTGGATCGCGAACCGAGTCTGCCCGCGCTGTACTCGCGCGCAGCAACGCGACGCAAAATCACCGGTACGCAACTGCCCGACAGCGGCCTGCGCTGCTGGGTCGATATCGACGGCAAACGGCTGGCGGCTTATCGCAAGGTCTGCGGTTTCGTCGATGACGGCCTGCTGCCGCCGACCTATCCACATATCCTCGCCTTCGCCTTGCAGATGCAATTGCTCACGGCCAGGGATTTTCCGTTCCCGCTGCTGGGGCTGATTCACCTGAGCAACCGCATCCGCGTGCTGCGGCCGATGGGCGCGATCAGTCGCGCGCAAGTCAGCGTGCGTGTGCACAACCTGCAACCACATGCCAAGGGCGCGACGTTCGATCTGTTGACCACCCTGGACGATCAACTCGGGCCGCTGTGGGAAGCCGAAAGCCGGATGCTCTGTCGCGGGGTGAAACTCGAGGGCGAGGCGCTGGCCCAAGACTGGCAGCCGTCACAGGATTTGCTCGAAGTGACGCGCTGGACTGCGCCGGCCGATATCGGTCGCCAGTATGCGAAAGTCTCCGGCGACTACAACCCGATTCACCTCAGTGCAGCGAGCGCCAAACTGTTCGGTTTTCCCACCGCGATTGCCCATGGACTGTGGAACAAGGCGCGGACACTGGCGGCACTCTCCGATCACCTGCCCAAAGCCAACCTGGAAATCGCCGTGCACTTTCGCAAACCGGTGCGCCTGCCCAGTGAAGTGATATTGCTAGCCAGTGCCGCGGGCTCCAGCGGTGAGTTGCGCCTGATCGGTGCCGGCGACCTGGAACATATGGTCGGTCAGTGGCAACCGATCGCCTGATCTGGCGGGGCGGAAAACCCGTTAATTGTGTATATATCACTTAAGTTTTTCCGCGCCCTGCCCGCCGCTTTGCAAAAAACCGAGCCTTGAATATCAAGGCTTTTTTTTGCCCGTTTATTACCTGGGTATTAGTCCTTCGGCATAGCGCCGAGCCCTCTATATAAAGGGGTTAATACCAACTTGAGAATGGTGAAAAACCTGCCGTCGACTGAGATTACAGCCACGGACGAGGCATCGCCGACGACAGATCGGCGAGCCATCGAAGGCAACGTAACGTTGTGACAGGTGCAGGAATCTCAATCATGAAAACTCAAGTGATGTGGTCCAAATCGGCAATCGCGCTGGCACTGATTCTTTCGGTCGGCCTCGTCGGCTGCAGCAGCGGCGGTGGCGGTCATCGCAGCAGTTCGGGCAGCTCGACGGCGGACGGCACGGCGGGCACCGATGGCAGCGGTGGCGCGGGTGGCGGAACCGGCGGCGGTACCGCAGGCACTGGTGGAACAGGTGGCACTGGCGGAACCGGCGGTACCGGCGGCGGCACCGATCCGACCAACCCAACCAATCCGACAGACCCGACCGATCCCACCAACCCGACCAATCCCGCTGCACCTTCGCTGGTGACCACAACACTTGTTCAGGATGTCGGCAAAACCGTCAGCGGTGTCGGCGATGGCGTCGGCCAGATCGGCGATTCGCTGAGCACTGTTCCGGTCGCTGGCGGCATCGTGCAAAGCGTGGCCAACACCACCGGCAACGTGGTCAGCACCTTGGGCGATGGCGTCACTGATGGCATCGGCAAACTGGCCACTGACCCCAATGGCCTGACCACCACCGTGGCCTCGGTTGGCGGCGTGGTTGCCGATGTTGGCGACGGCGTGTCGGACCTCAGCGTCAAACTCAACACCGCGACCCGAAGCGTTCCCGTCGTTGGCGGTGTAGTCACCCGCGTGGCGCCGCTGGTCGATGGCATCGGTGAAAAAGTCACCATGCTTGGCGACACCCTCAACACCTCACTGACCAGCGGCCCGACCAGCCAGTTGACCAACAAGGTCGGCAGCGGCCTGGTGCCGGTGATCGCCATGGTCGAAAGCACCACCGACAAACTCGGCGTTACCACCGGCCTGGGTGATCCGCTCAAAGGGGTGATCTCGAAAGTGGGCGGCACGGTGAACAGCCTCGGCGGCAAAGTTACCGACGCAGGCAGCGGCAATGCCCTGACCAACACCCTCGGCGGCGCCCTGAGCAACACCGGCACGGCGGTCGGCAAAGCGGGCGGCCTGGTGTCCAATGGCACTGGCTCGGGTACTGGCGGCATCGGTGGCATCGGTGGCGGGCTGGGCGGCACCGGTCTGTTGCAAACTGTCGGTGGTGCGGTGGTCAACGTCGGCAGCGGTCTGAATGCCGGCAGCACCAGCGGCGTGGTCAGTGCCGGCGGCGTCACCGCTGGCGGGCTGGGCAACACGATTGCGTCGATCAACACCGTACTTGGCGGCTCGGGCACACCGATCACTGCAACCACGTCGCCGCTGGCCAGTGTCGGCGCCGCAGTCGGTGCGGGCCTCAATCCGGTCACCAGCGCGGTCACCACTGTCACTCAACAGGTCGGCGCCGCTACCGGTCTCGGCACTCCGGTCGCTGGTCTTACAAATCAGGTGGGCGCCGCCGTCGGTAATCTCGGCGGAGCGATTGCCGCCACCAACAATCCGGTCACCACTGCTGTCGGCGGTCTGGTTACCAACGTCGGCGGCACCGTGGCAGCGGTCGGTGGCCTGGTCAACGGCGGCACTGCCACTGGCGGCACAACTGGCGGTCTGGGCGGGGTACTCGGCGGCCTGACCGGCGCGCTGGGCGGCAACAAACGCTAAATTGCACCTGGCCGATTCGACGGCCTTACCTACAGCGCCTACGCTTGGTTGAGGGCGGAAGATTCCCACGAGTCTTCCGCCTTTTTTCTACGGAAAAATCTGCCCTGTGCTGTGTTCTGACCATGGAGTGTCCTATGCGCGTACTGGCATCCCTGCTGTGCCTGAGCCTCAGTTCCGCTGCCCTCGCCGACACCTTGCCCAGCTTTCTCAACAGCAACGAAACCATCCGCAACCTCCCCGTACCCAACCTGCCCGCCGACGCCTATCGGCCGAGCGCAGCGCCGCTGCAAGTGCCGGACCCGGGTGCGACCGCCGCACAGCCATTGCTGATGGAAACCAAGGTCAACCTCAAGACCGTGCAGATCGAAGGCGGTACGATCTACCCGCTCAACGAACTCGCGGAAATCTACAAGCCCCTGATCGGCCGCCAGGCCAGCCTTGCCGAACTGATCGAAGCCACGCGCAACATCACCCGCCGCTATCAGCAGGATGGCTATCTGTTGTCCTACGCGTTCCTGCCGCAACAGAACTTCGATGACGGCGTGGCCCGCGTGGTGCTGGTCGAGGGCTACGTGCGCGATATCCAGATGCAGGGCGACATCGGCCGGGTCAAAAGTCTGCTCGACAAACTCGCCGCGAAAATCCAGGCCGAACGCCCGCTGACGCGCAAGACCTTCGAGCGTTACACCACGCTGATGAGCCGCATTCCCGGCGTCACCATTCAAGCGCAAGTGCCACCGCCGGGCACCACCGATGGCGCGACCACTCTGGTTGCCCAGGCCAGTCGCAAACCGTTCACCAGCACCCTGAGCACCACCGAAGACAACCGTAACGGCCCGCAGGCGTTGCTCGGTGTCAGCAGCAATTCGCAGACGTCGATGGGCGAACAGTTGAGCCTCAGCGGCCTGTTTCCACCGGGCGACGATAAAGAGCATTACTACCGTCTCGACTACAGCCAGTTCCTCGATACCGAGGGCACGCAGCTCAACGTCTCGGCCTCGCGTTACCGCGCCGACCCGGACACCGAAGTGCTGGTGGGCGATGGCGGACGCCTGAGTACCCACCGCGAGAACGATCGCTACTCGATCGGCTTCAGCACGCCCCTGATCGCCTCCGCCAACGAACTGCTGACCGCCGGCTCGCGCTTGTATGCGGTCGACGACAAGACGCGCTACGACGGCATCAACTTTCCCTTCAGCACCGAACTGCGCACCGACGTCCGCGCCCTGGCTTTCGAAGGCGACTGGCGCAAGGCCGACGCCCGCCAACTGCGCATCCTCAGTGCCGGTGTCTACCAGGGCTTCGACAGCCTCGGCGCACACACCAACTATGACGACATCGACCTGGATTTCTTCCGCGTCAGACTGTCCGGCGTGCAGAGCGACAAGTTCCTCGACAACTGGCAAGGCGTGCTCTCGGCGGCGCTGTACTGGAGCGACGACACCTTGCCCGACAGCGAACGCGCCGTGTTCGGCGGGCAGAACTTCGGCCGTGGCTACCCCGACGACCAGGCCTCAGGCGACAAGGGTTGGGGCGTGGCTTACGAGGTCAACTACAGCTTCAACCGCGAGGGCAACTGGGTGCGCATCCTGCAACCCTACGTCGTCGTCGACCGCTCGCGCAGCTGGTTCAACCAACTGCCGGTGCAGGCCAACAACCTGTCATCGACCGCCGTCGGGCTGCGCTTTGGTGATGCCAAGTATTACAACGTGGCGCTGGAAGTGGCGAAGGCGATGTCCGATGAAGCGCTGGATACGTTGAATCGCAAGCCGCGGTACAGCATCAGTTTCAGTTATCAGTTGTGATGGCCGAGCGGTGTGTCAGTCAGGATTTTTTTGACTGACGCACCGCCTTCGCGAGCAGGCTCGCTCCCACAGATTCGGCGGTGTTCATGGTTGCTGAGTACAACCGCCGTCCCTGTGTGAACGAGCCTGCTCGCGAAAGCGTTCGGCTATTCAACCGATTTATCGCAGCGCTTAAACCAGCCGTTTAAACACACGCCCCGTTACCTCGCAACAGCCCACAAATCCTTGCGCCGTTGCCTACGGCTACGCCAGAATCCGCCGGCTTGTGCGCCTGGGGCGCGGGTTCTATCGTTTGCCTGCCACTGCTCATCAGTGGTCGGGTTTAGTCGCCCGCTTGTCCACGACGCACAGGTTCCTGTCACCCAGGTATTGCATACCTGCACTTGATGGTGGCTGTGCGCAGGGCGCCTCCGGGCGCGCCGATTTCGTGGCTCATCGGTCGACTAACCTGCGTGCAGCTGCCTCCCTTATCGTTTAGCAGCGAGAGGTTGCGGCCCTTACTCCACAAGGAGACTGAGCCCGTGAAAAAGATAACGCCCGACCCACCCCTTGCCGATCCGACTTTCGCCGACCCGCTCGTCGAAGCGCAAAAACTCAAGGAAGCCGCCGACCGCGCCATCGATTACTACCTCAACCCCCGCCTCATCAAAGACCCCGCCGCACCGCGCAAACCCAGCACCCTGTTCATCGTCGACCCGGCCGCGGACAACGAAACCCTGCTGGTGCATGCCTGCGAATCACTGGCCTCGGCGAGCATCATGGCCAGCGACCTCGCCGGATTTATCGATGGACCGCAGCGCAACTCCCTGTTGGGAATACAGCAGGTGATCATGCTGGGCGAACTGGCGGTCAACCGCGTACTGGACAGGCTTGTGCCGGAGTGACAAGAGCAAGAGGTTGATTGCGCAGGTGGTGAGTCAGGCAGAGCGTTGTTGGCTGACTGGCCGCCTTCGCTGGCAAGCCAGCTCCCACAGGATTGATGTACATCAGGAAGAAATTGGTTGGCTGGCAGGGCGCTATCGCGAGCAGGCTCGCTCCCACAGTTTGAATCGAGTACATCTGCGAGAAACAGGTCGGCTGTCAGGCCGCCTTCGCTGGCAAGCCAGCTCCCACAGTTTGATCGGGTGCGTTCAGTGAGAAACAGGTCGGCTGTCAGGCCGCCTTCGCTGGCAAGCCAGCTCCCACAGTTTGATCGGGTGCGTTCAGTGAGAAACAGGTCGGCTGTCAGGCCGCCTTCGC
>NZ_RCOA01000021.1:9147-9447 GCF_004307585.1 Pseudomonas sp. Sample_20
CAGTTTGATCGGGTGCGTTCAGTGAGAAACAGGTCGGCTGTCAGGCCGCCTTCGCGAGCAGGCTCGCTCCCACAGTTTGAATCGAGTACATCAGCGAGAAACAGGTCGGCTGGCAGGCCGCCTTCGCGAGCAGGCTCGCTCCCACAAAAGCAAAAGCAAAAGCAAGGCAGCGCAGCTGCCCGCGGCGAAGCCGCCCCACTCAACAATGAGCGCAAGCTCGAGTGCTCTTGATCTTGATCCACCGTCGACGTCGGAAGGCTGAGCGGAGGGATTGATCCGGGCGTGGGAGCGCAGCGACCG